>NZ_RZRX01000259.1:0-8592 GCF_003997405.1 Mesorhizobium sp. M2A.F.Ca.ET.042.01.1.1 | reverse complement strand
CTGGCCTCATTGCAGTGTTCGGGCTGGGGATGGTCAACATCGCCGGCTTCTACGCCCTGCAGGTGTCCATCGGCCAAGCATGGGCGGCCGCCGCCGTCGCCCTGATCGACATTGTGATCGCCGCCATAGTGCTGCTTCTCGCCAGCAAATCCAGGCCCGGACCGGAACTCGACCTCGCCTTCGAAGTCCGAAAAATGGCTGTCGACTCCATCGAGGCGGACGCGCGTGACCTGAAACTTACCGTCGAGGCAGTCGGCCAGGAACTCAAGAACGTCAGGGCGAACATAACCGAACTCGCGCACAATCCGCTGGATGTCGCCGCGCGAAAACTGCTCGTCCCCGCGGTCCTGTCAATGCTGAAGGGAATGCGATCCAGGAAGGAGCAGGCCTGACGATAAACGCCTGCTCAATCGCAACGGCAGATGCGGGATAAGTTGTCTTCGGGCAAACTCGGCCGTTCGACGCAATTTGGCCTTCGCCCTACCCCGCCGCCGGCCGACCGAAAATCAGCCCCAAAAACTCGGCTAACCAGCGCTTGAGGTGCATGTCCCAGATCAGTCGGCCGCCGAGATGGTCGCGGCCGGGCTGGGCGCCGGGGAGCTCGAAGCGATGCGCGCCGCGCACCACCCAGCGATGCATCATTATCCGGGTCAGCTCGCCATGGAACTGGATACCCCAGGCGTTCTCGCCGTAACGAAACGCCTGGTTGGGATAGGTTTCCGCCGTCGCCAGCAGCGTCGCTTCCTTGGGCAGCGAAAAGCCCTCGCGGTGGAACTGGTAGACCATTTCCGGCCAGTGCAGCAGCTGCTTGCCGGCCTCGGTCGCCTTCAGCGGATACCAGCCGATCTCGACCAGCCCATCGCCATGGCCCTCGACCTTGCCGCCCAAATGGTTGGCGAGCATCTGCGCGCCGAGGCAGATACCGAGGAACGGCCGGTTTTCCTTCAGCGGGATTTGCAGCCAGTCGGTCTCGCGGCGGACGAACTCGTCCTCGTCATTGGCGCTCATCGGCCCGCCGAACACCACCACGCCGGCATGATCATCCAGCGTGCAGGGCAATTCGTCGCCCAATGGCGGCCTGCGGATGTCGAGATCGAAACCTTCTTCCAGCAGCATATGGCCGACGCGGCCGGGGCTCGACGTCTCCTGATGCAGCACGATCAGGATTTTTGGTCTCGGCCTCGCTCTGGGTGGCATGGAAGGCGATGGGTCCCGCTATTCGTCGCTCGACTTGCCCCGCGCGCCGGGCACCTGCGCCGCCGCCTTGCGGCGCGCCTCGATGCGGTCACGGCGCTCGACGCCGATCAGCTCGGCGACCCGCCAGACGGTGTTGTCCTCCAGCTCGTCAAGCTCGCCGTCGGCATAGACGATTTCCCACATCAGGCCGATGAAGGCCTTGCGCGCCTCGGCGTCGAGATCGCGCTTCAAGACGCTGGTGAAGGCGTAGAGGTCGATCGCCTCATTGTCGGCGCGCTCGCCGGCCGCGGCCAGCGCGTCGAGCTCGTCGCCGCTCACCGAATAGGTCTCGGCCAGGATCTGCTTGAAGCGCTCCCATTCGACGTCCTGGCGCACGCCGTCGGCGTTCATCACATGGTAGAGCAGCGCCGAAGCCGCGACGCGCGGATCGTCGGCGCTCGGCTTGGCCTCGCCGCCTCCCGGCAGGTCCCTCAGGAAGGCCAATACGCGCTCGAACATCGATGTTTTTTCCCTGCCCGCCAAAACCCTACCTCAGAACAAACGAAACCGGCGCGGCGATTTTTCCGCTTCCTCTTCCGGCGCGACACCCGGATCGTCGGGCAGAGGCGGTAATTCCGAACCCCGCCCGGCGGTTTCAGCTTCGCTGACATCTTCCGTAACAGCCGCGTCCTTCTCGCCGCCATTCGCCGGCAAGGGCTTCTCGACAGGCGCGTCCGCAACAATGTCGATCGCCTTTTCAGCGGGTGCTGCGGCGGGCGGCGCAGCTGTGATCGCCGGCACCGCGGCGTCCGTCTCGCTGTCGATCAGCTGGCCGAGCCGCTCCATCGGCGCGCGCCAGGTGAAGGCGTCGAGCTTGCCGGTGACCGGCGACACCGGCGCCCAGCGCTCGGAGATGACGCCGTCCGCCACCCAGGCCGGATCGCGCGGCGCACGTACGGCTTTGGACAGCAGCTGCCTAACCTTGCCCTGGTCGCCGGTCTCGGCTTCCTCGATATCGGCGAGCAGAAGATAGGCGCCCTCGCGGCGATCCATGCGGATCGCGGCCTCCGCCTCGCGCCGCGCGGTGGCGAAGTCCTGCGCGTCGAGCGCCGCCCGCGCCACGGCCATGGACGACTCGGCGTGGTTCCTCTTCAATTCCTGCAGTTTCTTCGCCCGGTTGAGACGGTCGAGCACGGCGTCGCCCGGCCGCGCATGCGTGTAAAGCTCGGCAATGTCGGGATGCGGCTCGGCCTTCCAGGCGGCTTCCAGGATCTTGGAGCCCTTGCGCACGTCGTTTTGCCGGATAACCAGATCGGCGGCGATCACCGCGGCCGGCGCGAAATCGGGCGCCAGCTTGTTGGCCTCGAGCGCCGCGGCGCGGGCCGCGTTCGGATCGGTGTCGACCAGCGCCTGCGCCTTGGCCGTCAGCAGCACGGCGCGGCGGCGGTTGGCGGCATCGCGTTCGATCTGCCTGGTCGATTTCTGCGCCTCGACCAGCTTCAGCGCGCCGTCCCAGTCGCCACGTTCGGTCAGTTCCTCCAGCGTCGACTCCGCCGCCCAGGCGAGCTGCGGCGCCACCGCCGCCGCGCGGCCGGCGTAATGGCGCGCGGCGTTGCGGTCGCCGAGCCGTTCGGCCTCGAGATAAAGCCCGCGCAGGCCGAGCAGCCGCATCTCGGGATCGTCGAGCATGCGCTCGAATTTCTCGCGCGCGCCTTGATGATCGCCCTCGAGCAGCGAGGCCTGTGCGTCGAGCAGGTTGATCAGCGGCTCCTGGTCGGCGCTGATGAGCTTCGCCGCTTCCTTGGTTTTCTTGCGCGCCAGCGCTCCGTCGCCGGCGCCGGCCGCGATCATGCCGGTCGACAGCGCCTGGTAGCCGCGATCGCGGCGGCGGACGCGGAAATAGCGCGAGATCGTGTAGGGGCTGTTCCACAGCGACTTGATCAGCCACCAGACGATCATCACCGCCGCGACGACGGCAACGATCGCCACCGCCGCCACCATCAGCGTGACCTGATACTGATAACCGCTGAAGGTGACGAGCATCTCGCCCGGACGGTCGGCCAGCCAGGCAAAGCCCAGCCCCAGCGCGAAGACGACGGCGAGGAAGGCGAGAAGGCGGATCATCTGTTCGTCCTCACGCCTTCGTCGCGCCGGCAATCAGCGCTTCGAGCTGCTTTTCGACTTCGAGCCGCGCCTTCAGTTTGCCGGCAAAGTCGGCGCCGGCGGCCTTTGAGGCGTCGGGCAGCGTGTCATACTCGCTGAGCGCCTTGGCGTAGTCGCCCTGGTTGACCGCCACTTCCATGCGGGCGACGGTTTCGGGCGCGCCCTTGCCTTCAACGCTGCCGACCGGCCGCACCTTGACCAGCGATTCCGCGCTCGACATCAGGCTCTGGAAGAAACCGGCATCCTGGTCGACGGGCTTTGCCGCCTCGACCATGGCGTTTGCGGCGGCCTCGGCCTCCGACGCGATGGTGGCGCGGGTCGGCACGCCCTTGTCGGCATAGGAGCGCAGCGCCGCGAGCTCGGGCGCGTCCGGCGCGATGGCCGCGAAGGTGTCGAGCTCGGTCGCGAAGGGCGCGCCGCGGTCAAGCGCCGACTTCAGCGCCGAGGCGGCGATGGCCAGCGCGATCTTGGGCTGCGAGGCCTGCGCCTCGACCTTGCCGTAAAGCTGCGACACGGACTGCTCCAGCGCCGCCACCCGGCCATCCTCGGCCTTGGCCGCGTCGCCGGTCGATTTCACCAGAGCGTCGAGCCCGGCGATCTTCTCGTTGAGCGGACCGAGATCGACGGGTGTCGCGTTGCCGTTCTTCTGCAGATCGGCAACGGCGGTCTCGATCTGGCCGACCTTGTCGGCGAGCGCCTTGAGCGCGGCACTGTCACCGCCTTGCCCCGCCGAGGATTTCAGCGCCGTCACATCGGACTTGACCTGCTCGATCGCCGTGGACAGACCCTCGACCTTGGCGGAGACTCCCTTGTCGCCGCTTTCCTTCAGCGCCGCGATCTCGCTTTTCAGCGACGCGATCTCGCCATTGACGCCTTCGAGCGATCCGCCGTTCGATCCCGGCGCGCCAAGCAGGCCGACCGCCTGCAGCAGGCCGGCGCCGGCAAGCGCGATCACGCCGCCGATGACGCCGGCGGCGATGGCGCTGACGCCGGTTCTCCGCGACGGCTGCGGCGCGCGATCCCCGCCCCGTGCCTCGCTTCGCGTCTCGCTTGATTTCGCTGCCGAGGCGCCGGCGGCCGCAGCGGATGCGTCCTCGAAATTGTAGTCGAAGCCCTGGGGCTGGCTCTTCGGCGCATCGGAGCCGCCTGGATACGGTGCCTCGGGCTCGCCTTTGCCGGCTTCGGGCTTTTCGGCCGCCGCCTGGGCGACGTCGCTATGCTCCCACGGCTCGATATCGGCCTGCTCGGCATGGATCGGCTCTTCCGGCGCCTCCGGCTGCGAAGCGGCCGCGGCTTCTTCCGCCTTCGCCTCGTCGGTCTGCGCGGCCTTGGCCTTCGCGGCATCCTCGTCGGTGATTCGCGAGACGGCGCCGGGCTCGAGGTCGATGGTCATCGGCTCGCGCCGGGTCTTCGAATGTCGCATCTTCGGCGTCTTGACCATGCTTGGGCTCCGCAAAATGGCTTGGGGATGGATCGAAGGGTCCAGAGCGTCAGGATGCTCTAGCACATCACCAAGCGGTGAAAAGGGGCGGTGTGATGACGCGGCTTAGAGCAATTCCAGGAAAAGTGTGAGCGGTTTTCCGTCCGGAATTGCGTAAAGACAAAGAGCTAGGGCATTTCACCGTTTCCGTGAAACGGCGAAATGCCCTAGCGCGGTTGCGACAAAAGCGCGAGCAACGCGTCTTCCTCAGGCTGGGATGCAATGCGGACCCTGCTGCCGGCAATGCCTTCCATCGGCTGGCCGACGCGCGTCGAGAGCGCCAGGAACTGCGTTTTTTCAAAGAGGTACCATAGCGTCGGCCGCGCCATCAGGCCGACCAGCGCTGCGCCGGCCTTGGCTGAGTAAAGCAGCGCGGCCTCGACCGGCTGGCCCGACAGGACGGCGACCACCTCGGCATCGCCATAGTCGACGCCTGTCGTGTCGTAGGTCTCGATCGGCTGAACGTGCGCGCCCGCCGCCGCGAGCCGCCGTTCGAACGTCGGCAACCGAACGCGGCCGCACAGATAGACGATCGCCTTGCCGGCAAGGCCGCCGGCGATGGCGTCGGCCAGCGCCTCGGCATCGCCCGGACCTTCCGCGACCGATAAAAATCCCGCCGCGCGGCAGGCCTCGGCCGTCCGTTTGCCGACCGCGTGGCATGGCAGGCCCGCAAGCGACGCGACCAGCGGCTTTGGCGCATGCCGCACCGCACTGGCGCTGGTGACCGCAACCGCGACGGCATCGGCGCCGATGCTCGCCTCGACCGGCACTGCCCTCGTCGCGGTCAGCGGCAGCAGGACAGGCTGGAATCCCAGGGCTTCGAGGCGTCGTGCCGTGCGCGACGCGCCGGGCTCCGGCCTCGTCACCAGGACGCGGACCATGTCAGGCCCAGCCGTCGAAGAATTCAGCGCCGGCCCTGGCGCGGACAGTCCGCGCGGCGTCGAGACCGATCTCCGCCGCGTCTGCGGCCTCGCCCTCCAGCCGTACCTCATGCGATTGCGTGCCGTCTGGCGAGATGATCAGCCCGGCGAAGGACAGTTTTTCGCCTGCTACCGTCGCATGGCCGGCGATCGGCGTGCGGCAGGAGCCGTCGAGCGCGGCGAGGAAGGCGCGCTCGCAAGCGAGCGCCTGGCCGGTCGGCACGTGATGGATCGCCGCCAGCATTTTTTCGACGTCGCGGTCGCCGATGCGGGTTTCGATGCCGATCGCGCCTTGCCCCGGCGCCGGCGGGAACTCCTCGAGCGACATCAGGTCGGTGACGACATGTTCGAGCCCGAGCCGCTTCAGCCCGGCATAGGCCAGGATGGTGCCCTCGGCGATGCCCTCGTCGAGCTTGCGCAGCCTTGTTTGCACATTGCCGCGGAAGATCACCACCTCGAAATCCGGCCGCATGCGGCGAAGCAGCGCCTGGCGCCTGAGCGACGACGAACCGACCACCGCGCCATGCGGCAGGTCGGCGATCCGCTTCACCCGCTTGCCGATGAAAGCGTCGCGCGCGTCCTCGCGCGGCAGGAACGTGACAAGCTCCAGCCCGTCGGGCAGCACCGTCGGCATGTCCTTCGACGAATGCACGGCGATGTCGATGCGGCCGTCGAGCAGCGCTTCCTCGATTTCCTTGGTGAACAGGCCCTTGCCGCCGGCTTCCGAGAGCGGCCGATCCTGGATGCGATCGCCGCTGGTGGAGATCGCCACCACCTCGAAGGCCTGCTCGGGCAGCCCATGCGCCTGCATCAGCCGCGCCCGCGTCTCATGCGCCTGGGCCAGCGCCAGCGGGCTGCCGCGTGTTCCGATTTTCAAAGTTTGCATGGCGCGCGGTCCGTGATAACCCCCGTCCTTGGCCGAGGTCTGTCGAGATTCAGGTCAGGCCGCGCCGAAAATGGTGGGTTCCGAGAACCGGAGCGGAGCGTACTTGAAGTACGTGCGCACCGGAAGCGCAGGAACCCGTCATTTGCAGGCCGGCATCACCTGAATATCGATAGACCTCTGGTGATACAATCTTTGAGGCTAGCGACCAATTGATCCGCGTTCTGGGCATTGAGACGAGCTGCGACGAGACGGCGGCCAGCGTTGTGGCGCTGGATGGCGGCGGCGCGCCCGAAATCCTGTCCAACGTGGTGTTGAGCCAGATCGAGGAGCATGCGGCCTTCGGCGGCGTCGTGCCGGAGATCGCCGCGCGCGCCCATGTCGAGGCGCTGGACGGCATCGTCGAGGCGGCACTTGAAGATTCCAAGGTGTCGCTCGACGAGGTCGATGCGATCGCAGCAACGGCAGGGCCCGGCCTGGTGGGTGGGCTGATCGTCGGCCTGATGACGGCGAAGGCGATCGCCGCCGCCGCCAACAAGCCGCTGATCGCCATCAACCACCTCGAAGGCCACGCGCTGACGGCGCGGCTGACCGACGGTCTCGACTTTCCCTATCTTCTGCTGCTCGTCTCTGGCGGCCATACCCAGATCGTCGCGGTGCGCGGCGTCGGCGACTACCAGCGCTGGGCGACCACCATCGACGATGCGCTAGGCGAAGCCTTCGACAAGACGGCCAAGATGCTCGGCCTGCCCTATCCCGGCGGCCCGAATGTCGAGAAGGCGGCAGCGACAGGCGACGCCGGCCGCTTCGCCTTCCCGCGCCCGATGAAAGGCTCCGCGCATCCGGATCTCTCCTTCTCCGGCCTGAAGACGGCGGTGCGCCAGGCAGCGACCGCGATCGCGCCGCTGAGCGATCAGGACGTCGCCGATATATGCGCTTCCTTCCAGGCGGCGGTGGCCGACGCGCTGGGCGACCGTGTCGGCCGCGCGCTTGCCCGCTTTCGCCAGGAATTTCCCGATCAGGCAAAACCGGCGCTGGTCGTCGCGGGCGGCGTTGCCGCCAACCGCACCATCAAGGCGACGCTTGAAGCGCTTTGCGCGCAAGCCGGCTTCGCCTTTGTCGCGCCGCCGCAGAAACTGTGCACCGACAATGCGGCGATGATCGCCTGGGCCGGCATCGAACGCCTGCGCGCCGGCATCGCCGGCGAGAACAGCGCCGACTTCGTGCCGCGTTCGCGCTGGCCGCTCGACAGCGTTTCGACGCCGATGGTCGGCTCGGGCCGGCGTGGGGCCAAGGCATGAGTGCCAAGCGAACGAGCGGCAGCAAATCCGGCAGCGGCTGGCGCGTCGCGGTGCTGGGTGGCGGCGCCTGGGGCACGGCGCTGGCGCTTGCCATGCTGCGCGCCGGCCATGATGTCCGGCTCTATGCGCGCGACACCGAAACCGTCGCCGCCATCGCTCGCGGCGAGAACCCACGCTATTTGCCCGGCATCAGCATCGAGCCCGGCATCGCGGCCACCAGCGATATGGCGGCCGCGCTCGACGGTGCCGACTGCGTGCTCGCCGTGACGCCGGCGCAGTCGCTGCGCGCCGTCCTGGCCACCGCTCGGCACCATGTGCCTCGGGGAGCACCGCTGGTGCTCTGCGCCAAGGGCATCGAGCGCGACACTGGCGCGCTGCTCTCGACGATTGTCGAGGTAAGCCTGCCCAACAATCCGGTCGCAGCGCTTTCCGGTCCGAGCTTCGCCAGCGATGTCGCGCGCGGCCTGCCGACGGCGGTCGTGGTCGCGGCCCGCGAGGCGGAACTGGCGGCCGACCTTGCCGCCCGCTTCTCGGCCGAGAACCTGCGCTGCTATTCGAGCGACGACCTGATTGGCGTCGAGATCGGCGGCGCGCTGAAGAACGTCTTTGCCATCGCCGCGGGCGCCGTCACCGGCGCGGGCCTCGGCGCCAGCGCCCAGGCCGCCATGG
>NZ_RZRX01000258.1:0-8651 GCF_003997405.1 Mesorhizobium sp. M2A.F.Ca.ET.042.01.1.1 | reverse complement strand
TTCTTCATCTGCATGGACACGGCCGATTGCGTGCGCCCGGCTTTCTCCGCCGCGCGCGTGAAATTGCCGGTTTCGGCCACCGCCACGAAGGTGCGCAGGAGGTCGCTGTCGAGGACTGGTCTCATCGGAAATCGCCATAAGCAAATCTGATTGCTGACATCATTTCAATTCGTTTGCAACATGTCAAACGCCGCAGGATAGTTCCCATACCCATTGGATATGCGGTCGCGAATCGGCCGCGGACCAATCGAAGAGTCCTCACTCGTGCCCGCTGCCTGAAAACGGTAGCGGGTTCTTTTTGCTGCTAGATTACGGCTCGCGGGGGGCCGAGACTGATGCGGAACCGGTTGGTGCTTGGCATTCTGAGCCTTTGCCTCGGCGTGCTGGTCTTTTCGCTGCAGGATCCGCTGGTGAAGGCGGTGTCGGGCGGCTATCCGGTGACCGAGGTGATGGCGATCCGCGCCATTGTTGCGCTGCCGATCCTGATCGTCATCGTCCAGGCCGATGTCGGCCTGAAGGCGGTGCTGTCCAAGCGCTTCGGCCTGCTGACGCTGCGCGCCTTCATCCAGTTCTCGTCCTATACGGTCTATTATCTCGCGATCGCGGCCTTGCCCCTGGCCGACGCGGTGGCGCTCTATTTCATGGCGCCGCTGTTCATCATGGCGATGGCCGGACCTTATCTCGGCGAGCGCGTCTCGTGGAAGACGCTGGCGACGGTGCTGATCGGCCTTGTCGGCGTGCTGGTGATGGTGCGCCCGGGCGCCGGCGTGTTCGACTGGGCGGCGCTGCTGTCGCTGGGCTCGGCTTTTCTCTACGGCTTTTCGCAGTTGATGGCGCGCCGCATTGGCGACACCGAATCATCGACGGTGATGGCCTTCTACCAGAACGGCGCCTACCTCAGCGGCGCCGTCGCGGTGGCGACCGTCTTCCATCTCGCCGGCATCACCCATGCGGCGCATCCGAGCGTCGAATTCCTGGTGCGGCCATGGGTGTGGCCGACGATGCCGGATTTCCTGAAGATGGCCGCCTGCGGCTTCGTCGCTTCCGCCGGCATGATCCTGCTGTCGCAGGCCTATCGCATGGCGCCGGCCAACCGCGTCGCCACCTTCGAATATACCGGCATCCTATGGTCGCCGCTGTGGGGTTTTCTGTTCTTCGCCGAAGTGCCGCGCGAGACGACCGTGCTCGGCGCGGCGCTGATCATTGGCGCCGGGCTGCTTGCGCTCAACGGCGAGCGCCGGCGAAGCGCAGCACCCGCGGCCGGTGCGGTCTCAAGCGAAGCAGCTTAACGCCTTGCCGACGCGGGCGCGGATCTCGGCAAGCGTGAACGGCTTCTGCACGACGTCTAGGATGATGCCGTTGAGTTCCTCGGCGCGCTCGCGCTGGTCGGCATAACCGGTCATCAGCATGATCCGCAGCGTCGGGAACTCTCTTGCGGCGGCAGTGGCCATCTCGATGCCGTCCATCTCCGGCATGCGGATGTCAGACACCACCAGATCGTAGCCGCCGCGGGCCTGCCGGATCGTGTGCAGCCCTTGAGCGCCGTCGGTGGCGACGGTCACATCATGGCCGTCGCGCTCCAGAGCGCGGGCGGCGAGGGTGCGGACGGACTCATCGTCCTCGACGATCAGAAGCTTTGCCATGCCGAGATAGATGCCGCCGAAACGTTGACGTTTTCTGAAAATTCTAACGATCAGCGGCTTTTCGGGGCGAAACGGGGGCTCTTCAGGCGTCGCCCTTCACCACCCCGACAAACGGCAGTTCGCGAAACGCGTGGGCGACGTCCATGCCATAGCCGACCACGAAATAGTCCGGGCAGTCGAAGCCGACATAATCGGCGTTGAGCGCGGTCTGGCGGCGCATGCGCTTGTCGAGCAGCACCGCGATGGCGCAGCTCTTGGCGCCGCGCGACAGCATCAGGTCGCGGGTGTAGGAAAGCGTCTTGCCGGATTCCAATATGTCGTCGATCAACAGCACGTCGCGGCCGGCGACCTCATTGTCGATGTCGCGCAGCACCCTGACCTCGCCGCTCGTAGTGCCGGCGCCATAGCTCGAGATGAAGATGAACTCGACTTCCGGCGACAGGCCGACATCATGCATGGCGCGGATGAGATCGGCCGCGAAGACGAACGAGCCCTTGAGAATCGATATCACCAGCAGGTCATGGTAGTCGCGCCCGGCGATTTCCTTGGCGAGCTCGAGATTGCGGCGCGCGATTGCCGACGCCGAAAACAGCACCTCGATGTCCTTGCCGCGCACAACTGGCATTCTTTCGTCCTTCAGAATCACCTGGGATGCCAGGTGCTACGTGTATCGAGATTCAGGTCAGGCCGAGCCGAGAACGATGGCTTCCGAGAACCGGAGCGGAGCGTACCTGAAGTGCGTGAGCACCGGAAGCGCAGGAAGCCGTCGTTCGCAGGCCGGCCTCGCCTGAATATCGGTATACCTAGCCGGCGAAGATTACTGAGACTGTCCTGACGCCGTTTCTAGGCACATCGAGGCGGCTGGAAAAGCCGAATCTTTCACCGGGCGCCAATGCGCGATTGGATGTCCCCAGCCTGTAGCGGATGATGTTGCTGTCATTGTCCGTGACGCGGATTTCGAGCGGCGGCAATGCTTGCGATGTCACACCGTCATTGGCTGCCTCGCCATCGACGAACAACACCGGTTTCAGGCCCGACGCATCGATGCGCGACGTCACGCCGGAAATGGTGAGCGCGCTCCCCGGCGCAGCGGTCACCCAGAACGGACTGTGCCGAACCAGCGCATGACCGCCCGAAACCCAGAACGAGGCGAGAGCTATGCCGACGCCTGCGATCCAGAACAACGGGCCGCCCCGCGAGGGCCGCGACGGCGAGGGTTCCGGCTTGCGCAGCATGCCCACGCCTTCGATCGACGGCGTCGGCGGGACCTGCGGCTGGGGCGGCCGCTCCGGATGCGCGGCAAAACGCGGCAGCACCACATAGTCGGCATCGACGATGTCGGCCGCATCGGACACGACGCGCTCCGGCGCGGCATGTGTTGCCGGGCCGGTCATGATTTCGCCGGAAACGGGGCGCGCGGTTCTGTTCTCAGCCATTACGGCACCAGTGCAGTCTTCGTTTCTTTTGCGTAAACGCAATTGGTTAACGCTTCCCCACCGGAACCGCTTTGAGACGTCAAAATCGAGCCGAAATTAACCGACCGTTAACCATGCGGGTCGATGGTCTGCTAGAGTTAGATTGTGGCGCGTCGCCGCCGAAAGTTTCAGGTCGCCGAACGTGATCCGCTTCGAAAATGTCGGCCTCCGCTATGGCATGGGTCCGGAGATTCTCCGCGACATCTCCCTGCACATTCCGGAGCGCTCCTTTCAGTTCCTCAGCGGCCCCTCGGGCGCCGGCAAGACGACGTTGCTGCGCCTTTTGTTCATGTCGCTGAAGCCGACGCGCGGCCTGATCACCATATTCGGCAAGGACCGTTCGCGCATCTCGCGCAGCGAATTGCCGCTGCTGCGCCGCCGCATCGGCGTGGTGTTCCAGGATTTCCGGCTGCTCGACCATATGACGACCTACGAGAATGTCGCGCTGCCCTTGCGCGTGCGCGGGCGCGAGGAGGCGAGCTACCGCACCGACGTCACCGAGCTACTGAAATGGGTCGGCCTCGGCGACCGCATGCATGTGCTGCCGCCCGTGCTGTCGGGCGGCGAAAAGCAGCGCGCCGCGATCGCGCGAGCCTTGATCGAACAGCCGGAGATCCTTTTGGCCGACGAGCCCACAGGCAATGTCGACCCGCCGCTGGCGCGCCGGCTGCTCAGGCTGTTCATCGAATTGAACCGACTGGGCACCGCCGTCGTCATCGCCACCCATGACCTCGGCCTGATGGAGCAGGTCGATGCGCGCCGCATGATTCTGGCCGGCGGAAGGTTGGACGTCTATGACTGATTTTCCGGCCGATCACCTCCAGGATGAAACCGCCGAGGCGCCGGTGACGGTCCGGCGAGTCCAGCGCAAGACGGCGCCGATCGTGCCGGCGCAGAACATCGCCGGGCGGGCGCTGGTGCTGGTCATCGCCATCATGACCTTCCTGTCCTGCCTCACCTTCGGCGCGGTGACGCTGGTGCGCGACACCGCCTCGGTCTGGGAGAACCAGATCTCGCGCGAGGCGACGATCCAGATCAAGCCGGCCGACGGCCTCGACATGGAGGCGGCGCTTGCGCAGGCCTCTCAGATCGCCAGCGAATTCCCCGGCGTGAAGGGCACCAAGATCATCGACCGCGACGCCACCGCGCGTCTTCTGGAACCATGGCTGGGCAGCGGCCTCAACATCGACGAATTGCCGGTGCCGCGCCTCATCATCGTCACCATCGACGAGGCCAGCCCGCCTGACTTTGCCGCCATGCGCGCCGCCATCACGCCCAAGATCCCGACCGCCGCGCTCGACGACCACCGCACCTGGGTCGACCGCCTCGTCGCCATGGCGCACACGACGGTGACGATCGGCATCGCCGTTCTGGCGCTGATGCTCTCGGCGACGGTGCTGACGGTGGTGTTCGCCACGCGCGGCGCCATGGCCGGCAACGGCCATATCATCGAGGTGCTGCATTTCGTCGGGGCCGAGGCACGCTTCATCGCGCGCGAGTTCCGCTGGCATTTCCTGGTCACCGGCATGAAGGGCGCGGCCGCCGGCGGAGCGCTCGCGATCGCCGTCTTCATCGTCTTCTCCTGGTGGTCGTCCCGCAACATGGCGACACCCGAGGCCGACCAGGCGACCGCTCTGTTCGGCAATTTCGCCATCGGCTCCGCCGGCTATTTCGGCGTCGGCCTGATGGTGCTGGTGATCGGCGCGCTGACCGCGGCCACCTCGCACGTGACCGTCGTCGCCTATCTCAGCGACATCGATGTTCGCCAGCCGGATGCGGGCTGACCATGAGCTCCAGCCGAAAAGCCCGCGCAAGGCGTTGTATACGAACAAGGCAACGATCACGGCTTGGGCAGGTGCCGTAACGCAAAGTGCGCCGCCTTACCTATCAAAGGCCGCATTTCGGAGTTAACCATTAGAAGCTTTCAGGA
Organism: Mesorhizobium sp. M2A.F.Ca.ET.042.01.1.1; assembly: GCF_003997405.1. Taxonomy (NCBI): domain Bacteria; kingdom Pseudomonadati; phylum Pseudomonadota; class Alphaproteobacteria; order Hyphomicrobiales; family Phyllobacteriaceae; genus Mesorhizobium; species Mesorhizobium sp. M2A.F.Ca.ET.042.01.1.1. Next base: position 3,603 of record NZ_RZRX01000258.1, on the reverse strand, counting down.
TTAACCTGGGGATGATGGAAGCGCGGGAGCAGATCGAGACGGCTGGACGGATGCCGGCAGTGCGTGCGCGCGCCGCTGCCCCCGCCAGGCTTGGTCGTCTGCGGCTCGCCCTGCGCGTCTGCGGTTTCGTCGCTCTCGCCGCGCTGGTGCTTTTTGCCGGCGGCTTCGGCTGGTTCGCCGACAAGGTCAGCCATATGACGACCCCGCTCGATCCGGCCAGGGCGGATGCCATCATCGTGCTCACCGGCGGGCAGTCGCGGCTCGACGCCGCCATGGACCTGCTGGCGTCCGGCAAGGGCGAACGGCTGCTGATCAGCGGCGTCCATCCGTCGGCCACCAAACGCCAGTTGCAGGCGGCGATGGGTGGGGACAAGCGGCTCTTCTCCTGCTGTGTCGACATCGACCGTGCCGCGCTCGACACCATCGGCAATGCCGAGGAAAGCGCCAAATGGGTGGAAAACCACGCCTATGGCAGCATCATCATTGTCACCAACAATTACCACATGCCGCGCAGCCTGCTCGAGATGGGCCGGCTCTTGCATGGCGCGCGCCTTGAGCCCTATCCGGTGGTCAACACCAATCTCGGCAATGGCGGCTGGCTGACCAAGCCAGAGGCGCTGCGCGTGCTGCTCACGGAATACAGCAAATATGTGTTGTCGTTGGCGCGCGGCTTCCTGCCGCTTCGCACGACGCCCGAGGGCATGACGCTTGCCGAAGCATCGACCGCGGTGAAGAACTAGACCTTAGCCGCCAAATTATCTCGTAAGCGGGCAATCTCCTGCTCCAGGCCGGCGATGCGCCGGTCCCGCTCGGCGAGCGCGGCCGCGACATCCGCCGCCTCGAAACGCTGCGGTATGTGCTGCGGACAATTGGCATCCCACGCCGTGACCGTGAACAGGATCGCCTGCTCCGGCTTTGCCTTGTAGTCCGTCGGCATCAGCTTCGCCGTCAGCTCCGGGTCGTTTTCGACGACCCGCGCCCTGCCCCAGACCTTGATGCGCTGCCTGAGCATATAGTCGATCAGGAACAGGAAGGCCTGGTCGTTGTCCTGCAGGTTGCCCTGGGTGATGAACTGCCGGTTGCCGGCAAAATCGGCAAAGCCGATCGTGTGCTCGTCGAGCACCTTGAGGAAGCCGGCCGGCCCGCCGCGATGCTGGACATAGGGCTGCCCATCGGCGTTGGCCGTCGCCAGGAACACGCTGGTCTGCGCCTCGATGAAGGCGGCAAGGTCCGGCGTGATCGTGGCCCGCCAGCCGCCGCGCTGCTCGACGCGCGCATAGGAGTCGCGCGATCCCTTGCGCGACTGGATGGCCTTGACGGTCGGTGTGAAGGCGACGTCGCTGGTGAATTCGTTCATGCCGGCGCTCCTCGGACAGGATGGCATGTCATCTAGCCTCTTCCGAGAATCGGATGTAGAGAGCATATTTGCAATTCACCCTTCTAGATTTCGGAAGAATAATGGATCGCCTCGACGCCATGTCCCTGTTCGTCGCTACGGTGGAGGCCGGCAGCCTTTCCGCCGCTGCCAGGCATGCCAGCGTGCCGCTGGCGACGGTGAGTCGCAAGCTATCCGACCTGGAGAAGCATTTGAAAACGCGTCTGCTCAACCGCTCGACGCGGCGCCTGGCGCTGACCGATGCCGGCCAATCCTATTTCGCCGCCTGTCGCCGCATTCTCGATGAGGTGAATGAGGCCGAGCGTACCGCTGCGGGCGAATATTCGAGCCCGACAGGCGAGCTGGTCATCACGGCACCGGTCGTCTTCGGCCGCCTGCATGTGCTGCCCGTGATCACCGACTTTCTCGCCGTCTATCCGCAGGTGGACGTCCGCCTGACCTTGTCGGACCGGATCACCCAGCTGGTCGAGGAGCATATCGATCTGGCCCTGCGCATCGGAGAGCTGCCGGATTCGGCCATGGTCGCGATCCGCGTCGGCTCGATCCGCCGCATCGTCTGCGCAAGTCCGGCTTACCTTGCCTCGCATGGCACGCCGGAGAAACCATCTGAGCTTGCGGGTCACAGCTGCGTCACCTTCGAGGGCCTTGCCTCTCCCGCGACATGGAGCTTCGGAGCGGGCAAGACGGAAACCACGATCCCGGTCCGCTCGCGCCTGCAAGTCAACACCGCCGAGGCGGCGATCGATGCCGCCATCGCCGGGCTTGGCCTGACGAAAGTGCTCTCCTACCAGGCGGATACTGCCGTGCGCGCCGGCGCGCTGCGTGTGGTGCTGGAGCCGTTCGAGCCGCCGCCCTGGCCGGTAAGCCTCGTCCATGCCGGCCAGGGCCGGCTGCCGGTGAAATTGCGCGCGTTCCTCGATTTCGCCGCGCCGCGCCTGAAGGAGCGGCTGGCGCGGTCGTTGTAAGCAATTCCAGGAAAAGTGGATCGCGGTTTTCCGTCCGAGATTGCGGCAAAGCAAGAGTGGCCGGCATTCGACCACCGCGGCGTTTCCTTTTTGCCGCCGCTTGGTGTAACCAACGCACACTTCCTCACGGGCCCCTTGCATGCTCATCATCCGCTCGCTGGCGTTCAACCTCGTTTTCTATCTCAGCCTGATCGTCCAGATGATCTTCTGGACGCCCTTCTATTTTCTGGCGCCGCGCCACCGCGCCTGGTTCGTGCCGAAATTCTGGTCGCGCACCTCGATGTGGCTCTATGACAAGATCGCCGCGACGAAGAGCGAGATCACGGGTGTCGAGAACCTGCCGGAAGGGTCCTTCATCCTGGCGCCGAAGCACCAGTCCTTCTGGGATGCGATCGCCTTCTTCCCCTATCTCGACGACGCGCTCTACATCCTGAAACGCGAGCTGACCTGGATCCCGTTCTTCGGCTGGTACATCATGAAGATGCGCATGATACCGGTCGACCGCGGCAGTCGCTCGAAAGCGTTGAAGGCGGTCGTCGTCGCGACCAGGCAGGAGATGGACCGCAACCCGCGCCAACTGATCATCTATCCCGAAGGCACGCGCCGCCCGCCGGGCGCCGAGCCGTCCTACAAATACGGCATCGTCGAGATCTACACCCAGCTAGGTGTCCCCGTGGTGCCGGTCGCCCATGTCGCCGGCCTCTACTGGCCGCGCCGCAAGTTCCTGCGCTATCCCGGCACCATCAAAGCTCGCTTCCTGCCGCCGATCCCGCCAGGGCTCGGCAAGGAGGAATTCATGCAGCGGCTGATCGGCGAAACCGAAGCTGCCTGCGACCAGATGCTGGTCGAGGCCGCGCAGACCCCGAACCCGCCGCCCATGCCGCCGACGGCCGTGAAGCGGCTGGCGGAGCTCGGCGTAACGGCCAGGACCTGATAGGCTATCTCAACACCGCCAGCAGGGTCGTCAGCACCAGCGTCGCTGCAAACACCAGATTGACGATCCGCGACGCCAGCGGATGGCGCAGGAAGCGAGCGAAAGCCGTTCCTGCCAGCAGCCAGACTACGTGGATGGCGACGATCATCGCGGCAAGCACCAGCAGCCTGGTGGAAGCGCCTAGAGCGGGATGAAAATGTTTGGAGTCGTTGAGGATTCCCAAATCAGCGATTTTCTGATTCACCGTTCCTGCTGGGAAGGAGGCCAGCATGAATGGCATTGTCGACGGATCTACGTGAGCGCGTGGT
>NZ_RZRX01000257.1:0-8696 GCF_003997405.1 Mesorhizobium sp. M2A.F.Ca.ET.042.01.1.1 | reverse complement strand
CCCACAGGGTCCACAGGCCGAACAACAAAAACAACCCAGCAGTTCGTGATGAACAAAAGCGTCCACGATGTCCCCGAACACCCGTTCACCTTGTCTCCAGCACAAACACAAAGGCGGGGGAGAGGTGTCCGCGAAGCGGACGGAGAGGGGGCCTTCGTAGGGCGCTCCCCCTCTCCGTCTCGGCTTCGCCGAGCCACCTCTCCCCCGCCTTTGGCGGGGGCGAGGAACAGCACCTCACACCCTGAACACGCTCATCACCGCCTTCGAAACCCTCGCGCAGCGCCCCGGCTTCACGTCGCCCGGCTTGAGCGGCACGCCTTTTCCCGGCGCCACCGCCGGCTGATACCAGCTCCGCAGCGCCTGGTCGGCGGCGCAATAGCCCCAGTTCACCAAATCGACCGTCTCTTCGCTGCCCAGGAAATGCAGCGAGGTGCCGATATCCGCCGGCGCGGTCGCGGCGGTCTGCACGAAATTCGGCTCGGTCGCATCCGGCTTGCTGGCGATCGACCAGAAGACGCCGCGCGTCGCCGCATAGTCGGGCCGGCTCGCGTCTTTGGGCAGTCCGCGATCGTCGGCGTCCTTGGCGGCCTGGAAGCGCGCCACCAGGTCCCGTCGCCGCAGTGAGCGCACCTGGTTGTCGGTGGTGTCGAGCACGCGTTTGAGCTGGGAGAACCAGTTCCAGTAGCCCGCCTTCGAAGCCTGCCAGGGCGCGCCGGCATCGCTCACCAGCAGCCAGCGGCAGCGCTTGAGCGCCGGCTCGATGCCGTGATTGTCGTAGACGCCGCCATCGGTGAGCACGGCTCGGGAAGGCGGCACCGGCGCGCCGACCGAAGGATCGAGCTTGTCGTTCTTCCAGGCGAAGGGCGTGAGGTCGAGCCTCAGCGGCGACAGGAAAGGCGGGAAGGCCGACGAGGCGGCAACCGCGGTCGCGACCGGCAGGTCGGCCTGATACGCGACGCCAATGCGATAGTCAGCCACGTAGCGCCGCGACAGGCGAAACAGCGAGCCGGTGCCGAGATTGCTCGAGCAGAACACGAACCAGGGCTTCTCCGGCAGGCTCTTCAACATCGGCCTGGAGCCAGCGAACAAGCGCCGCTCATAGCAGGCGGCGACTTCTCGCGCCGCGCTCGAAAACGGGTTGAGCAAGCCCTTGAAGATCGACGGCGCGTCGACGAAGACCTGCGAGAACTCCAATATCCTGTGCAGATAGATATCGAAATTGCTGGCGACGCCGCCCGCGAAGACGAAGCGTGGCCAGAGCACCGCCAAGAGCCCGGCCGCAATCGAGCCGCCCGAAACCGAGCTCACCATGTCGAGCTTCTGGAGCAGTCCCGCCTCGTTGAGACGGCAGAGCGCGCCGGCGTGGAACAGCATGGCCCGGTAGCCGCCGCCCGACAGGCATAGGCCGAGGTCGTAGCGCTCGGCCTTGCCGTCGTCCACGTCCGGTGCTGACCCGGCCGCAATCGGTTCCATTGCGCCCCCCCGGACTACGGCGTCCTCGATCTTGGCTTTGGCCATTCCAGCCCAGCGCCGGCCCTCTTGCAAGTGGGGGAACGCGTAACTTCACGGATTGGAATCGGCCACGACCGCCGGGAAGATTATCCAAAACGTTTGGCCGGCACGCCGCGCACGCCGGGCTTGAGCGCGAACAGGCCGCCTTCGGAGGGATTGGCGGCAAGATGCTCCGCGCTCATCGTGAAGCGTGCGGAGGTCACGAACAGCGTGTCGAGCCCGGCGCCGCCGAAGGCACAGCTCGTCGGCCAGCCGCAGGGCAGCTCCGCGATCCGGTCCGGCCTGCCGTCCGGCGCGATGCGCAGCACGCAGCTCCCGCCCACCACCCGGCAGTTCCAGATGTGGCCCTCGGCGTCCAGGCATGAGCCGTCGGGCCGGCCGCGCGGGAAATCGGCGAGGAAGACAAGCCGCTCGCCGAGCCGCGCGGCTTCCTTGTCCCACGCGTAGCTGTAGAGCGCATTCTTCGTCGTGTCGGCGGTGACGAAGCGGCCGCCCGGCAACCAGACCATGGTGTTGGTGATGCCGAACCGGTCCTTGCCGAGCGCCGTCACCGTGCCGTCCGCATCGACGCGATAGAGCCGCCCGTCGTCGCCGGTGATGGCCCGCGGCGCGTCGTCCGGCCCGATATTGTTGGCCATCGTGCCGACCCAGAACGAGCCGTCGGGCGCCACGACGCCTTCATTGAGCCGCGTGTCCGGCCTGTCCGGCTCGACCGTCGCGATCGTCCGGAACGGCCCGCCGAAATCCCAAAGCGCGATCTCCTTGCGCAGGCCGACGATGGCGCCGCCATCCTTTCTCAGCCCGATCGAGGTGACGAGATCCGGTGTCGGCCAGCTTTCGTGGACGCCGCTCAGCGGATTGAGCCGGTGAATCCGGCGGCCGATGATGTCGACCCATACCAGCATGGCTCGGGCTTCGTCCCAGACCAGGCTCTCGCCGACCACGTCGCGCGCGTCGAAAACCAGGGCGGCTCCGATATCGGGCATTGAGCTCCTCCGTCTCGTTTGGAAATCAGCTTGACATATATCTTTCGCCTGAACTATGAGCAATACGGTAACAACCTGTCATACAGGTTTTAAGGAAGCAATATGCAGGGATCGATGGAGCCGACAGAATCAATGAGCGAGCCGAGCCCCGGCCTGGTGAGCGCGGCGATTCAGGCGATCACCCAGCACATCCGCTCCGAGGGCCTTGCGCCCGGCGATCCGCTCCCCAGCGAAGCCGCCATGACGCGCCAGCTCAACGTCTCCCGCACCGTCGTGCGCGAGGCCTTCCGCTCGCTGTCGGCGATGCGCCTGATTGACATGAGCGCCGGGCGCCGCGCCACCGTCGCCAAGCTCGACACCGGCGCCATGTCGATGGTGATCGAGCACGGCATCACCACCCAGCAGATCAGCGTGCAGCAGGTCTATGACGTCAGGCGCACCATCGAGATGCGCACCGTTGCGCTTGCCGCGCTCCGCCGCACCGACCAGGAGGCGGCGGCCATTAGCCGATCGGCCCGGCTGATGCGCGAGAATTTCAGGAACCCAGAGGCCGTCATGGAGCATGACATCGCCTTCCACGAGGCGATCGCGGCGGCCTCGCACAATCCGGTCTTTTCGCTGATCGTCACCGCCTTCAGCGGCGTCACCCGCCGCACCTGGGTGATCGGCTGGCGTACCCGTTCTTCCGACGAGGCACAGCTCAAGATGATCACGGGCCATGAGGATATCGCCGACGCCATCCTCAAGGGCGACCCACGGCTGGCGGCCGAGCACATGGGCGAGCATTTCGACAAGAGCGTCAAGGCGCTCATCGATGCGGGGATCGCCTGATGAAGATCCGCGCCGTGGAGACCATCCGCATCGCGGAGCGGCCGAACCTGCTCTGGGTCGAGGTCCATACCGACGAGGGCATCACCGGGCTCGGCGAGACCTTCTTCCTGTCGCGCACCGTCGAGGAATATCTGCACGAATATGTCGCGCCCAGGGTGATCGGTCGCGATCCTCTCGAGATAGACCTGCTCTCCGCCGACCTCGTCGGCTATCTCGGCTTCCGCTCCAGCGGCGCCGAGGTGCGGGGCAACTCGGCTTTCGACATCGCGCTGTGGGACATTTTCGGCAAGGCGACCGGCCAGCCGGTCGCGCAATTGCTGGGCGGCTTCAGCCGCCGTTCGATCCGCACCTACAACACCTGCGCCGGCACCGAATACATCAAGGACGCCAAGGGCCAGACGACGGCCAATTACGGCATCGGCGCCGGGCGGGATTATGACGACCTCAACGCCTTCCTCACTCGCGCCGGCGAACTGGCCGAGGAACTGCTCGAGGACGGCATCACCGCCATGAAGATCTGGCCGTTCGACCACGCGGCCGAAAAGACGCGCGGCAACGACATCTCCGCGGCCGACTTGAAGGCGGCGCTCGAACCGTTTGAAAAGATTCGCAAAGCCGTCGGCGACAAGATGGACATCATGGTCGAGTTCCACTCCATGTGGCAGCTCCTGCCGGCCATGAGGATCGCGCGCGCTCTGAAGCCATACGCGACTTACTGGCACGAGGACCCGATCCGCATGGACAGCCTCGGCGACCTGAAGCGCTACGCGGCCGCCAGCCCGGCACCGATCTCGGCCTCGGAGACGCTCGGCAGCCGCTGGGCTTTTCGCGACCTGCTGGAAACGGGAGCGGCCGGCGTCGTCATGCTCGACATTTCCTGGTGCGGCGGCCTGTCGGAAGCGCGCAAGATCGCCTCGATGGCCGAAGCATGGCGGTTGCCGGTGGCGCCGCATGACTGCACCGGTCCGGTCGTGCTCGCAGCTTCGACGCATCTGTCGCTCAACGCGCCCAACGCGCTCGTCCAGGAAAGCGTGCGCGCCTTCTACCGCACCTGGTACCGCGACCTGGTGACCGCGCTGCCGGAAGTGAAGGACGGCATGATCACCGTGCCGCCCGGGCCGGGCCTGGGACTGGCGCTCAATCCGGACCTCGGCCGCGCCTACACCGTCGACCGTCGCGTCAGCGACGCGACAAGCATCTGAAAGATCCAAAGGGAGGAACAGACATGAAGAAACTCACCGCAATGCTATTGCTCGGTGTCGCCCTGATTGGCGGCCAATCCGCGGCCCGCGCCGACGGGCTCAACATCGTCTTCACGCATCATTCATCGGCCTCGAACACGTTCTGGCAGGCGGTGAAGAAGGGCTTCGACGATGCCTGCGGCAAAGTCGAGGCGACCTGCAACATGGTCTTCACCCAGACCGAGGGCTCGGTCGAGCAGCAGGTCGCCAACATGCGCGCCGCACTTGCCGCCAAGCCTGACGCGCTCTTGACCTCCATCGTCGACGACCATGCCTTCGATGACGTGATCAAGGAGGCGCGCGACGCCGGCGTTTTGGTCATCGCCGTCAATGTCGACGACACCGAGGGCGCCAAGGGCAATGCGCGGCAGGCCTTTGTCGGCCAAGGCTTCAAGCCGGCCGGCTACTCGCTCGCCAAGGCGATTTCGGAGAGCTTCCCGAAGGACGGTCCGATCAAGGTGCTGGTCGGCATTTCCGCGCCCGGCCAGAACTGGTCCGAAAGCCGCGGCGCCGGCATCATGCAGTTCCTTGAGGAATACAAGGCCGCTCACAAGGATCGCGACGTGTCGTGGGAGCGCATCGACAGCGGCACCGATCTCGCCATCACCTCCGACCGCGTCGGCGCCTATCTGAACGCCCATCCCGACACCACGGCCTATTTCGACACCGGCTTCTGGTGCGCCGGCGTGGCGCGCGTCCTGGCCGATCGCGGAGTGGCGCCCGGCAAGGTGCTGCTCGGCGGCTTCGACCTCGTTCCGGAAGTGCTGCAGCAGATGCAGAAGGGCTATGTCCAGGCGCTGGTCGACCAGCAGCCCTACATGCAGGGCTTCATGCCGGTGATGGAGGCCTATCTCAACAAGAAGATCGGTCTTGCTCCTTCGGACATCGACACTGGGCAGGGCATCGTGCGGCCGAAGGAAGCCGACAGCATCATGGCGCTGTCCGCCCAAGGGCTGAGATAAGCCGTCCAAACCGCGAGACCTGCATCGGCGGCGTCTGCCGTCGCCGATGCGTCTTCATCCCGAACCCGGAGCCTTTCGTTGAAGCGCCTGTTCAAGACCTATCTCGAAAAACCGGAGTTGGCCGGGCTGATCCTTTTGGTGCTGCTCATCGTCCTGTTCCAGGTGCGCTCGCATGGCGTGTTCCTGAACGCCGACAATCTGCGCGGCATTCTCGGCATCCTGCCGGAGGCTGGCCTCGTCGCGATCGGCGTCACCATCCTGATGATCAGCGGCGAGTTCGATCTTTCAGTCGGGTCGGTCTTCGCGCTGATGCCGATGACCATGGCGGTGCTGATGGTGCATGGCTGGCCGTTCCCGCTGGCGTTGCTGGCCGGGCTGCTGGTCTGCGCGGCCATCGGCTTCATCAACGGCTACGTCACCATCCGCTTCGCGATACCCAGCTTCATCGCGACGCTCGGCATGCTGTTCATGGCGCGCTCGCTCACGGTCGTGGTCTCGGGCGGCTTCCCGCCGCTGTTGCCCATCGACCTGCCCAACTGGCTGTTCACCTCCTTTGTCGGCCCCGGCAATATGTTCCGCATGTCGTTCCTGTGGTTCGCGGCGGTCGCGCTGCTGACCTCGCTGATGCTGTCGCGCACCAATTTCGGCAACTGGATCAAGGCCACCGGCGGCTTCCTGCCGGCCGCCGCCTCGATGGGTATCCCGACCGCCAGGGTCAAGATCGTCTGCTTCATGCTGTGCTCGGTGCTGTCGGGCTTCGCCGGCATGCTGCAGGTGCTGCGGCTGGGCTCGCCATTGCCCTCGATCGGCGAGGGGCTGGAACTGCAGGCGGTCGCCGCCGCGGTCATCGGCGGCGCCTCGCTCACCGGCGGCATCGGCACGGTGATGGGCGGCATCATCGGCACGACGCTGATCCGCGTCATCGACAACGGCCTTGTGCTCAGCCATGTCGACGCCAACTGGTTCAAGTTCGCAATCGGCTTCCTCACCATCTTCGCCGTCGTCGCCAATGCCTGGATGCGCAAGCGCGCCAAGGCGATCAAGATGGAGGGCTGAAGCGGTGAACGACGCGATCATCTCGGTGCGCGACCTGCACAAATGGTATTCCGGCGTGCGTGCGCTGAAGGGCGTCTCGCTCGACTTCAAGCGCGGCGAGGCGCTCGGCCTTGTCGGCGACAACGGCGCCGGCAAGTCGACCTTGATCAACATCCTGTCCGGCGTCCACCGGGCGGACAAGGGCGAGATCAAGGTCGAGGGCAGGGAAGTCAGCATCGCCACCCCGCGCGACGCCATGGATCTCGGCATCGAGACCATCTACCAGTACAACTCGATGGTCCCCACCATGTCGATCGCCAGGAACCTGTTCATCGGCCGCGAGCCGACCCGGTTCTCGATCCTCGGCGTCGGCATCCTGGACCAGAAGAAGATGGCCGAGGAGAGCATCCGCGCCATCGCCAATGTCGACCTGCATCTGCGCTCGCCCGACGCGCTCGTCGGCGAGCTGTCCGGCGGCCAGCGCCAGGGCGTCGCCATCGCGCGCGCCATGCATTTCAAGTCGAAGGTGATGATCCTCGACGAGCCGACCAACCATCTCTCGGTCAAGGAGACCAACAAGGTGATCGGCTTCGTGCGCGGCCTGAAGGAGCAGGGGGTGACCGGCGTCTTCATCAGCCACAACATGCATCACGTCTTCGACTGCTGCGACCGCATCGTGGCGATGGCGCGCGGCGAGGTGGTGCTGGACAAGCGCGTCGCCGACACATCGATCGACGAAGTCCATTCTGTCTTGTGAGGAGGAGCCGATGAAGGCGCTCGCTGGTCGTAAGGTGCTGCTGACGGGTGGCCTGGGCTCGCTCGGCCGGGCCCAGGCTGTGACGCTGGCGCGGGCCGGCGCGCACGTTATGGTGCTTGACCGTCCCGATGCCGTGAACGCGGCGGAGATCGTCGCCGGGCTAGCCAGCCAGGCCGCGGGCGATATCGCCTTTGTCGGCTGCGATCTCAACCGGCTGGCCGAGGCGGAAGCGGCGGTTGCCGCGCTGGCGGCGAAGGAAGGCGGCATCGACATCCTGATCAACAACGCGGCGCTGATCATCAACCGGCCGTTCGAGGAATTCTCGCTCGCCGAGTATGAGGACCAGATCCGCGTCAACTCCTCGGCCGCCTTCGCGCTGGCAAGGGCCTGCGCCCCGGGCATGAAGGCCAAGGGCTACGGCAAGATCGTCAATTTCTGCTCGATCACGCTGAACGGCCGCTGGGACGGCTATGTGCCCTATGTCGCATCGAAAGGCGCCATGCTCGGCCTCACCAAATCGCTGGCGCGCGAGCTCGGGCCGCATGGCATCAGGGTCAACGCGGTGTCGCCGGGCGCCGTGGTTTCGGAAGCCGAGGAGCGCGTCTTCGGCGACCGGCTGAAGGAATACAATGACTGGATCCTCGCCAACCAGAGCCTGAAGAAGCGCATCGAGCCGGACAATGTCGCCGATCTCGTGCTGTTCCTCGTCTCGCCGGCTTCCGACATGATCAGCGGCCAGAACATCGCCATCGATGGCGGCTGGTGATGGCCGGCGCAGTCGAGCTGAAGGATGGGCAGGCGAGGCTGGTCCTGGCGCCCGATGAAGGCGCAGCGATCGCCCGCTACGACGCGCTCGTCGCCGGCGGCGCGCCGGTTCCGCTGCTGAAGCCGGGGGACGGCACCGGCACGTCCGGCTGCCAGCTTCTCGTGCCGTGGTCGAACCGCATCTCCGGCGGCGGCTTCGAGTTCGAAGGCCGCTTCCATGCGGTCGAGCCGAACGTCACGGGAGAGGCCTTTCCGATCCATGGCGACGGTTTCCAGAAGCCGTGGCGGCTTGTGCGCCAGACTGACACCGAGGCGGAGCTGCTGCTCGACGGGGGCGCTATCGGGCCTTACCGCTATGCGGCTACCGTCACCTACACCCTGCGTGACGGCGCGCTGAAGGCGAGCCTCGCTGTCGAGAACCGCGCCGGCATGCGCCTGCCTTACGGCCTCGGTTTCCATCCCTGGTTCCCACGCGGCGATACAACCCTCCTGGAGGCCAGGGCGAAATGTGTCTGGCTGGAGGACGAGCGCCATCTGCCTGTCGGCGTCGTGCCGGTGAGGGAGCATCCGGGCTGGGATTTCGATCGTCCTATCCCGCTGCCGCTGG
>NZ_RZRX01000256.1:0-8772 GCF_003997405.1 Mesorhizobium sp. M2A.F.Ca.ET.042.01.1.1 | reverse complement strand
GCCGGGTGTGGCGCCCTCGGCCAAACAGGAGGGCAAGCATGTCGCCGCGACGATCAAGGCCCGGCTTGCCGGCGACACGGCGACGCGGCCTTTCCAATACCATCATGCCGGCGATCTGGCGACGATCGGCAAACGCGCTGCCGCGATCGATTTCGGCTGGGTCAAGCTCACCGGTTGGCTCGCCTGGTGGCTGTGGGGCATCGCCCACATCTATTTCCTGATCGACTTTCGCAACCGCCTGGCGGTCTCGCTTAGCTGGCTATGGATTTATCTTACGGGTCAGCGCAGCGCCCGGCTGATCACGCAGGGCGACGACGACAAGAACTGATTTCCTTGGCGCCGCTGTCGAAGGCTTGGTGACCGGCCCGGAGAAGCGGCCCGGCGAAAAAAGCCGTGGACTCGAGGGATCGCTGCCGCTCCCGCTCTGGTTCAAGCCGTCCGCATGCGCTAGTTTTAGCCATGCGTTATGTAATCGTCATCGCAGCCATTGCCTTCTTCCTGATCTGGGATGGCCTCTACAATCATGGTCACTATCTCGACGTGACCGTGCGGGAAATGTCGCGCATCGTGCGCCAAGTCACCGGATAGGCCTTGCGGGTTGCATATCGCGGGCGCGACATCGTTGCCGGTTGACGCCCAGGCGTCGCTCCCACAAAAACACCGCTGAATCGACGATCACGGAGGTTGGCTTGATCCGGCACATCGTTTTCTTCAGCGTGCGGCGCAAGGAAGATGTCGAGGCCGTGCGCTCGGGCCTGCTGGCGCTGGGCAAGATTCCGCATTCCAAGCATTTCGAAGTGACGCTCAACACCAAGGTCGATCTGTTCTCCAACGCGATCGACGTGGTCGTCTATGCCGAGTTCGAGGACGAGGGGGCGCTTGCCGCCTATAAGGCGCATCCGATTTATGCCGATACGACCAGCAAGGTGAAGCCGCTGCGCGAACTGCGTTATTCGGCCGATGTCGTGGCCGCGGCCTGAACCGGGCAAGCGCGCTTCGCTGCTCTTGAACCGAGGGCCGGAATGGGGCACACCGCGCCGATATGATCAAAAAATCAGATCATCCGCTCGACCATCTCGTTCTGCCGGCACAGAACCTTGATGCCGCGCGCTCGCGCCTGACGTCGCTTGGCTTTGTCGTCGCGCCCACGGGCATCCACCCCTTCGGCACGGAGAATGCCTGCGTCTTTTTCACCGATGGCACCTATCTAGAGCCGCTGGCGGTCGGAAATGAGCAGGCGGCGAACCTCGCCATAAGCGAGGGCAATGTCTTCGTCGCGCGCGACCGTCTCTACCGTCAAACCATTGGCGATGAAGGTTTTTCCGCGGTCGTCTTCGGAACGGCCGATGCCGATGCCGATTATAGGCGCTATGTCGAGGCCGGTCTTTCGGCCGGCGAAATGCTGAGCTTCTCGCGCGCCTTTACTGACGCAAACGGCAAAAGCGACATGGCTTCCTTCAAGCTGGCATTCGTATCCGACAAGGAGGCCGACGAGGCCTTCCTCTTCGCCTGCCAGCGCATCAACGCGCCAAAGATCGATCGCACGGCGCTGCAGGCCCACGCCAATGGCGTGACGGGTATTCTCGAAATCATCGCGGTCAGTGACAGGCCCGCAGCCCAGATCGGATTGATTGCGACCGCCGCCGAAGCTGGTGCGAGCGACGGCGACGCCGTGCGGCTGCCGAATGCAGTCCTCAGCGTTTTCTCGTCCGAAGATTATGGCTCGCGCTTCGGCCTGACGGTCGCGCCATCGCCGAACCTGCGTTTCACGGCCATCGTTTTCTCGGTTCGCGACACGGCCGCCGCCAGGCGACTGCTTGCGGAAAACGCAGTCCGACACAACATGAGCGGCAATGATATCGTCGTTCCGCCGGCGCCCGGGCAGGGCGCCGCCTTCATCTTCCGGGAGACCCCATGAGCAAGCCCCTGGCGCCCAATTCATCGGTAACGGTCGGCAAGGTCGTCTTCGCCAACAATGCGCCGCTGTCGCTGATCGCCGGCCCGTGCCAGCTTGAATCGCGCCAGCACGCCTTCGACATGGCCGGCGCGCTGAAGGAACTGACGGACCGGCTGGGCATCGGCCTCGTCTACAAGACCAGCTACGACAAGGCCAACCGCACCTCGCTTTCGGCGACGCGCGGTGCCGGGCTCGATGCGGCGATGCCGATTTTCGACGATCTGCGCAAGGAGTTTGGGCTCCCGGTGCTGACCGACGTCCACACCGAGGAACAATGCGCCATCGTCGCGCCGCATGTCGATGTCCTGCAGGTCCCGGCCTTCCTGTCGCGCCAGACCGACATGCTGGTCGCCGCCGCCAGGACCGGAAAGGTCATCAATGTGAAGAAGGGCCAGTTCCTCGCGCCCTGGGACATGAAGAACGTCGTCGCCAAGATCACCGGTTCCGGCAATGCGAACGTGCTGACCACTGAGCGCGGTGTCTCCTTCGGCTACAACACGCTGGTCTCGGACATGCGCGCGTTGCCGATCATGGCCGAGATCGGCGCTCCGGTGATCTTCGACGCGACGCATTCCGTGCAGCAGCCGGGTGGGCAGGGTGGCTCATCCGGCGGTGAACGGCGCTTCGTCGCAACGCTGGCGCGCGCGGCCGTTGCCGTCGGTGTGGCCGGTGTCTTCATCGAGACCCATCAGGACCCGGACAACTCGACATCCTCCGACGGCCCCAACATGGTGCCGCTCAAGGACATGCCGGCGCTGCTGGAGAAGCTGATGGCCTTCGACCGCATCGCCAAGGGCCACTGATCTCGGACGACAAGATCGCCTACGGCATCAACACGAAGGTGACCTTCATCCTCACCGACAGCAGAGCAAGGTCGTCGGGAACCTTAGCGCGCTCCTCTCATTGTCAATGCAGGCATTCACTTGAGAGGAGCACCACCATGACCACCCCGTCCGGGCACACCGAAGCCATTGCCGCCTCGCGCGTTATCGGCACATCGGTTTACAACACCGCAGGCGACAGCATCGGCAGCATTGAAGACGTCATGCTCGACAAGATGTCGAATGGCATCATGTTCGCAGTGATCGGTTTCGGCGGCTTCCTCGGCATGGGCGAGAAGTACCACGCCGTCCCGTGGGCGACGCTCGACTATGACGAGGACAAAGGCGGCTACGTCGTCCCGTTCACCAAGGAGCAGTTGCAGGCCGCGCCCGCATATTCGATCGAGGAACTGACCGGCGCCGACGGCGAAGCCGCACGCGATGCCTCATTCCAGTATTATCACGTGAAGCCCTATTGGCATTGACCGCTTGCTAGGTGCGCTGAAAGCAAAGGCCCCCGGGCAAAACCCGGGGGCCTTTGGCGTTTTGAACTACTGCACCGCTTGGAGCGTCGATAGTTCCGCTGAACTCTGCTGAGGTTTCTGGTCGTCGCATGACGTCAGGAACGCCGCCGCGATCAGGAACAAACTCACGATACCGCTCAACTGGGACATGGCGAAACTCCTCCTGTTTCGCCCCGCGCGAACGCGACCATAGACGAGAAGGCCACGCGATGCGCATGACTTATGATGACAGAAATTTGCGCTTCGTGAATCCGGCCCGCGGCAATAATTGCGGGCGCGCCGATTGCCTTTTGCGCCGCTTTGGCTAAGAGGGGCGCGACGCTTCAATCGATCAATCGGGGACATCGCAAATGACCGCCATCATCGACATTGTCGGGCGTGAAATCCTGGACAGCCGTGGCAATCCGACCGTCGAGGTCGACGTGGTGCTGGAGGACGGCTCGATGGGCCGCGCCGCGGTGCCATCGGGCGCATCGACCGGCGCACATGAGGCGGTCGAGCTGCGTGACGGCGGGCCGCGTTATCTCGGCAAGGGCGTCCAGCGCGCCGTCGAAGCCGTGAACGGCGAGCTGTTCGAGGCGATCGGCGGCATGGAAGCCGAGAACCAGATCCATATCGACCAGACGATGATCGAGCTCGATGGCACCCCGAACAAAAGCCGCCTCGGCGCCAATGCCATCCTCGGCGTGTCGCTGGCGGTCGCCAAGGCCGCGGCCGAAGCCGCCGGCCTGCCGCTCTACCGCTATGTCGGCGGCGCCAAGGCGCATATCCTGCCGGTGCCGATGATGAACATCATCAATGGCGGCGCCCATGCCGACAATCCCATCGACTTCCAGGAGTTCATGATCCTGCCGGTCGGCGCGCCGACGCTGCGCGACGGCGTGCGCTGGGGCTCGGAGATCTTCCACACACTGCGCAAGAAGCTGAAGGACGCCGGCCACAACACCAATGTCGGCGACGAGGGCGGCTTCGCCCCCAACCTGAAGAGCGCGCCGTCGGCTCTCGATTTCATCATGGAATCGATCGAGAAGGCTGGCTTCAAGCCCGGCGAGGATGTTGCGCTTGGCCTCGACTGCGCGGCGACCGAGTTCTTCAAGGACGGCAACTACGTCTATGAGGGCGAGAAGAAGACCCGCGATCCGAAGGCGCAGGCCAAGTACCTGGCCAAGCTCGCTTCCGACTATCCGATCATCACCATCGAGGACGGCCTTGCCGAGGACGACTGGGAAGGCTGGAAGTATCTGACCGACCTGATCGGTAAGAAGACCCAGCTTGTCGGCGACGACCTCTTCGTCACCAACACGGCGCGGCTGCGCGACGGCATCCGCATGGGCGTCGCCAATTCGATCCTGGTCAAGGTCAACCAGATCGGCTCGCTGACCGAGACGCTCGACGCGGTCGAGACCGCGCACAAGGCCGGCTACACCGCCGTCATGTCGCACCGTTCGGGCGAGACCGAGGATTCGACCATCGCCGACCTCGCGGTCGCCACCAATTGCGGACAGATCAAGACCGGCTCGCTGTCGCGCTCGGACCGCATGGCCAAGTACAACCAGCTCATCCGCATTGAGGAAGAGCTCGGCAAGCAGGCGCGTTACGCCGGCAAGTCGGTGTTCAAGGGCTGATCCAGCCTGTTTGGAACAGTTCGGAAAGGGCGGGGCATTCCCGCCCTTTTTCGTTTCCGGCGGCCCCGCACAAGGTCGCCCGTAACCGTCCATTAAGCACAATCGGGCGAAATACGACTCATGGCCGCTCGCGTTCGCGGCCGCGAGGGTTCGGGTCATGTGGACACGTCAGCACAAGCAGAGAAACACCGGCAGGCTGATCATCCCTTCGCTCTGCGTGCTGTTCCTGGCCTATTTCGGCTTCCACGCCTATCACGGCGAATTCGGCATCTATTCCAAGTATCGGCTCGAGGCCCGGGCGGCCGAATTGCAGACGCAGCTTGATGCCGTCAAGGCGCGCCGTATCGACTTCGAGCGCCGTGTCCAGCTGATGCATGAAGGCACGCTGGAAAAGGATATGCTTGACGAGCAGGCCCGAAAGGCGCTCAATCTGTCCCAGCCTGACGAAATCACCATCATGCTGCTCTCCGCGACGAAATAACCGAATTTCGGTTAATCGCTGTTATTTGCAATGATTCTAATCGCTTAGATGCATGCCAGCCATGCATTTTTCAGCATGGCGCAATGCATCCTTGCATGTTAGCCTCGCGCAAATCGGTGGGGAGACTGTTCGATCTCCCTGAATGTCCGCAAAGAGACGCCAACAGGGAGTGACGCATGGCCACCGCCGCCAAAAAAGCGCCCGCCAAATCCAGATCCGACAACAAGTCCAGATCCGACAAGCAGCCCAATCTGTCAGCGCCCAAGCCCGCTGATTTCACCAAGGAGGAAGAGCTCTCCGCCTACCGGCATATGCTCTTGATCCGCCGCTTCGAGGAGAAGGCCGGCCAGCTTTACGGCATGGGCTTCATCGGCGGCTTCTGCCATCTCTATATCGGCCAGGAGGCCGTCGTCACCGGCATGAAGATGGCGCTTGTCGAAGGCGACCAGATGATCACCGCCTATCGCGACCACGGCCACATGCTGGCGATGGACCTGTCGCCGCGCGGCGTCATGGCCGAACTGACGGGGCGCCGCGGCGGCCTGTCGAAGGGCAAGGGCGGCTCCATGCACATGTTCTCCAAGGAGAAGCATTTCTATGGCGGCCACGGCATTGTCGGCGCCCAGGTGTCGCTCGGCACCGGCCTAGCCTTCGCCAACCGCTACCGCGAGACCAAGAACGTTTCGCTCACCTATTTCGGCGACGGCGCCGCCAACCAGGGCCAGGTCTATGAGAGCTTCAACATGGCCTCGCTGTGGAAGCTGCCGGTGATCTACATCATCGAGAACAATCGCTACGCCATGGGCACGTCTGTGTCGCGCTCGTCGGCCGAGACCGACTTCTCGCATCGCGGCGCCTCCTTCAAAATCCCGGGCATGCAGGTCGATGGCATGGACGTCCGCGCCGTGAAGTCCGCAGCCGATCTCGCCACCGAATGGTGCCGCGCCGGCAACGGCCCGCTCATCCTCGAAATGCAGACCTACCGCTATCGCGGCCATTCGATGTCCGACCCGGCGAAGTACCGCTCCAAGGAGGAGGTGCAGAAGATGCGCTCCGAGCACGACCCGATCGAGCAGGTTCGGGTGCGGCTGCTCGACAAGAAGTGGGCAAGCGAGGACGAGCTCAAGGCCATCGACAAGGAAGTTCGCGACATCGTCGCCGACGCCGCCGAATTCGCCCAGAACGACGCCGAGCCGGATCCGTCCGAGCTCTGGACCGACATCGTACTCTAAGGGGAGGGCAAGGACATGCCGATCGAAATTCTCATGCCCGCGCTCTCACCGACGATGGAAGAGGGCAATCTTTCCAAATGGCTGAAGAACGAAGGCGACAAGGTCGTCGCCGGTGACGTCATCGCCGAGATCGAGACCGACAAGGCGACGATGGAGGTCGAAGCCGTCGACGAAGGCACGCTGGCCAAGATCGTCGTTCCCGCCGGCACCGAAGGCGTCAAGGTCAATGCGGTGATCGCCGTGCTCGCGGTCGACGGCGAAGACGTCGACAAGGCCGGCGAAGGCATCGGCGAGGAAGAACCTGCCAAGGCTGAAGCCGCGCCTGCGCCGGCGCCCGCTGCCGCCAAGAGCGAGGCTCCGGCCCCTGTCGCCGCCGCGCCGAAGACGGAAGTCGCGGCCGACCCGGACATTCCCGCCGGCACCGAAATGGTTTCCACCACGGTGCGCGAGGCGCTCCGCGACGCCATGGCCGAGGAAATGCGCCGCGACGGCGACGTCTTTGTCATGGGCGAGGAAGTCGCCGAATACCAGGGCGCCTACAAGATCACGCAAGGCCTGCTGCAGGAATTCGGGCCGCGGCGCGTGGTCGATACACCGATCACCGAGCACGGCTTTGCCGGTGTCGGCGTGGGTGCGGCGATGGCCGGGCTGAAGCCGATCGTCGAGTTCATGACCTTCAACTTCGCCATGCAGGCGATCGACCAGATCATCAACTCGGCCGCCAAGACGCTCTATATGTCCGGCGGCCAGATGGGCGCGCCGATCGTCTTCCGCGGCCCGAACGGCGCCGCCGCCCGCGTCGCCGCGCAGCACTCGCAATGCTACGCCGCCTGGTACAGCCATATCCCCGGCCTCAAGGTGGTGATGCCGTACACCGCGGCCGACGCCAAGGGCCTGCTCAAGGCGGCGATCCGCGATCCAAACCCGGTCATCTTCCTCGAGAACGAGATCCTCTACGGCCATTCCTTCGATGTGCCGAAGCTCGACGACTTCGTGCTGCGGATCGGCAAGGCGCGGATCCACAAGCAGGGCAAGGACGTCACCCTCGTCTCCTTCGGTATCGGCATGACCTATGCGGTCAAGGCGGAGGCCGAGCTGCGCGGCATGGGCATCGATGCCGAGATCATCGATCTCAGGACCATCCGGCCGCTCGACTTCGACACGATCATCGCCTCGGTGAAGAAGACCAACCGTCTCGTGGTGGTGGAAGAAGGTTTTCCACAGAACTCGGTCGGCGACCACATCGCCAACCAGGTCTCGCAGCGCGCCTTCGACTTCCTCGACGCGCCGGTGATCACCATCGCCGGCAAGGACGTGCCGATGCCTTATGCGGCGAACCTCGAAAAGCTGGCGCTGCCCAATGTCGGCGAGGTCGTCGAGGCCGTCAAAGCCGTTACCTATCGCTAAGCCGGTCGGGAGGACATCATGCCAATCAACATCACCATGCCGGCGCTCTCTCCGACGATGGAAGAGGGCAACCTGTCAAAATGGCTGGTCAAGGAAGGCGATAAGGTTTCGCCAGGCGACGTGATCGCCGAGATCGAGACCGACAAGGCGACGATGGAAGTCGAAGCCGTCGATGAAGGCACGGTCGCCAAGCTGGTGGTTCCGGCCGGCACCGAAGGCGTCAAGGTCAACGCGCTGATCGCCATCCTGGCTGGCGAGGGCGAGGATGCCGGCGCCGCGGCCAAGAGCGGTGGCAGCGCCGCGCCAAAGGCCGAAGCGCCGAAAGCGGACGCTCCGAAGGCCGAAGCCCCCAAGGAAGCACCCAAGCCGGCCGCGGCGCCTGCGCCGGCGAAGGCCGAGCCCGCTCCCGTCGCCAACGGCCACGCCGCCGGCGACCGCGTCTTCGCGTCGCCGCTGGCTCGCCGCATCGCCAAGGATGCGGGCGTGGATGTTTCCGCCGTGACCGGCACCGGCCCGCATGGCCGCGTCGTCAAGGCCGATGTCGAAGCGGCGATCTCTTCCGGCGGCGCGAAATCTGCCCCCGCTGCGAAAGCGCCCGCCGGTGCCCCTGGCGCGACTCCGGCGCCGGCACCCAAGCCGATGTCGGACGACCAGGTGCTGAAGCTGTTCGCCGAAGGCTCCTACGAGCTCGTGCCGCATGACAACATGCGCAAGACCATCGCGCG
>NZ_RZRX01000255.1:0-8987 GCF_003997405.1 Mesorhizobium sp. M2A.F.Ca.ET.042.01.1.1 | reverse complement strand
CTGCATGTCAGCGCGCCTGCCGTGACCAAGACCCTGCGTGAGCTGGAGGAAGCGCTGGGCGTCGCGGTGGTCGAGCGCGACGGGCGCGGCATCCGCGTCACGCGCCTCGGTGAAATCTTCCTCGGACACGCCGGCTCGGCGATCTCGGCGTTGAAGCGCGGCGTCGATTCCGTGCGCCAGGACGGCGCCCTCAACCGCGACCCGATCCGCATCGGCGCGCTGCCGACCGTCTCGGCGCGCGTGATGCCGCTCGCCATGAATCTGTTTCTCGAGGAAGGCACGGGCGCCGCGCTCAAGATCGTCACCGGCGAAAACGCGGTGCTTCTCGAGCAATTGCGTGTCGGCGCGCTCGATCTCGTCGTCGGCCGGCTCGCGGCGCCGGAGCACATGACCGGCTTCTTCTTCGAACATCTCTATTCGGAGCAGGTGCTGTTCGTGGTGCGGGCCGGGCATCCGTTGACGGAGCCAGGGACAGACATTTTCGCACGGCTCGATGAGTTCCCCGTCCTGATGCCGACGCGCGAATCCGTCATCCGGCCCTTCGTGGACCGGCTCTTCATCACCAATGGCATGACCGCGCCGGCGACGGAAATCGAAACCGTCTCCGATTCCTTCGGCCGTTCCTTCATGCGCCAGAGCAACGCCGTGTGGATCATCTCGGCCGGCGTCGTCGCCAACGAGATCGCTAGCGGCGCCTTTATCGCCCTGCCGGTGGATACGGAGGAGACCAAAGGGCCGGTGGGCTTGACCATGCGCACCGACACCGCGCCCTCGCCCGCCTTCACCATCCTCTTGCAGACGATCCGTGAGGCCGCGCGGCACCACGCCTGACGATCGGCCTTGGCAGTTCGAACTCTACTAACCCAGGGGTTAATAAAACACCGTAAAATATCATTTTACCGAACCAAACCGCTAGTGCAATGTCACCTCGGAGGATCGAAAGCCGTACTGTCCGAAGGCAAGCGGAACCCCGTTTGCCGTCGTGTCGAACGGCCACTGAGGGAGGAGCAGATGTCTCGCATTATCGGCAGCAAACCCATTCTATCGGGCATTTCACGGCGCCAGTTCATCGCCACGTCGGTGGCCGGCGGCGCGGCACTGGCATTCGGCCGCGGCAAGGCCTTCGCGCAAAGTGCCGACACGCTCAAGGTCGGATTCGTAAGTCCGCGCACCGGCCCGCTCGCCGGCTTCGGCGAGACCGATGGCTATGTGCTCGACCTCGCCCGCAAGGCTCTGGCCAATGGCATCGAGCTCGGCGGCAAGAAATACAGCGTCGAGATCCTCGACCAGGACACCCAGTCCGACCCGTCCCGCGCCGGACAGTTGGCAAAAGACCTGATCAACAACCAGGCCATCGACCTGATGCTCGCCGTCTCCACGCCGGAGGTCATCAATCCGGTGGCGGATGCCTGCGAAGCCGCCGGCGTGCCCTGCCTCTCGACCGTCATGCCTTGGGAGGCCTGGTATTTCGGCCGTGGCGCCAAGCCCGGCGCACCCTCGCCTTTCAAATGGACCTATCATTTCGGCTTCGGCGTCGGCGAATTCTTCAAGACCTACATTTCGCAGTGGAATCTGATCGAGACCAACAAGAAGGTCGGCGTCATGTATCCGAACGACGCCGACGGTAACGCCATCCGCGCCAATCTCGCGCCGCTTCTGGCCAAGCAGGGTTTCACGATCGTCGATCCCGGCGCCTATGAGACCGGCACCACCGACTATTCCTCGCAGATCGCGCTGTTCAAGCAAGAGGGCGTCGAGATCTTCAACTCCTTCCCGATCCCGCCCGATTTCGCCGCTTTCTGGCGTCAGGCAGCCCAGCAGGGACTGACAAGGCAGATCAAGATCGCCCAGGTCGCCAAGACCGGCCTGTTCCCCTCCGACATCGAGGCGCTGGGCGATCTCGGCATGAAAATTGCGAGTGCCGCCTATTGGCACAAGGCCTTCCCGTACAAGTCGCCGCTGACCGGCGTCTCGGGAACGGAACTGACCGATGGCTACGAGGCGACAAGCGGCAAGCAATGGACGCAGCAACTCGGCGCCTCGATGTCGCTGCTCGACGCCGGCTTCGAAGCCCTGAAGGCGAGTTCCAACGCCAAGGACAAGGCGGCGGTGGCCAAGGCGCTGAGCACGCTGAAGACCGAGACCATGATCGGCAAGGTCGACTTCACCAGCGGCCCGGTCGCCAATGTCTCGCCCGGTCCGATCATCGGCACGCAATGGGTCGCCGCCAAGGAAGGCTCGAAATTCCCGCTCGACTATGTCGTCACCGAGAACGCCACCGATCCGAAAGTGCCGGTCGGGGCCAAGCTCCAGCCTTACAACGGCTGACCTGCCGGGGGACCGCATCGTGAACGCCACGCCCAATGGTGCGATCCTCAACGCCGCCGGCATCCACAAGCGCTTCGGCGCGCTCGTGGTGCTCGACGACATCGACTTCGCCATGGGCGCCCAAGAGGCGGTGGGCATCGTAGGCCCGAACGGCGCCGGCAAGACGACGCTGCTCAGCGTGCTTTCCGGCGCCTATCCACCAAGCGTCGGAACCATTGCCTTCAAGGGCGATGACGTGACGGTGCTGCCGGCGACGCAGCGTTGCCGGCTGGGCCTCGTCCGTACGCACCAGGTGCCAAAGCCCTTCGGCGGCATGACCGCTTTCGAGAATGTCTTCGTCGCCGCTTCGCATGGCGCCGGCCTCGGCCGCGACGAGGCCTATGAGGAAGCGCTCGGCTCGCTGAAGCTCTGCGGCATGCTGGGCGTCGCCAACCGGCGCGCCGAGACGCTTGGCCTGCTCGACCGCAAGCGGCTGGAGCTGGCGCGCGCGCTGGCGGCGAAGCCGACGCTGCTTCTGCTCGACGAGATCGGTGGCGGCCTGACCGATGGCGAGGCCGGCGAGCTCGTCGAGACCATCCGCGAGTTGCGCCGCCGCAAGATCGGCATTGTCTGGATCGAGCACATCGTCCACATCCTGCTGCAGGTGGCCGAGCGGCTGATCTGCATGGATGCGGGAAAGATCATCGCCGACGGCGAGCCGCAGGCGGTGATGGCCGACCCGCAGGTGATCAGCGCCTATCTCGGCGGAGGCCCGAAATGAGCCTGCTGTCGGTCGAGGATCTGGTCGTCCGCCACGGCCTGCTGCAGGCGGTGCGCGGCGTCACCTTCGGCATCGAGCGCGGCGAGACGCTGGCGCTGGTCGGCGCCAACGGCGCCGGTAAGACGACATTGTTGAGGGCCATTGCCGGCGCGCATCAGGCAGCTTCGGGCCGCGTGGGCTTCGACGGCGCCGACCTCTCCGGTGTGCCTTCGCATGAGCGCGTCCGCAAGGGCATCGCGCTGGTGCCCGAAGGCCGGCGACTGTTCGTACAGATGACCGTCGAGGAAAACCTCCTGCTCGGCCGCGCCGGCGGCCGTCCGGGCGACTGGAGCGTCGACAAGGTGCTCGACACCTTCCCCAATCTCAAGCCGCGCCGTCACGCCAAGGCGGGTCATCTCTCCGGCGGTGAGCAGCAGGCGACGGCAATCGGCCGCGCGCTGATGAGCAATCCCGACCTGCTGCTGCTCGACGAGGTCTCGCTCGGCCTGTCGCCGCTGGTCGTCGACCGCGTCTATGCTTCGCTGCAGGGGCTGATCAGCTCCGGAACGACGATCATCCTTGTCGAGCAGGACCTCAACCGCGCGCTCTCCGTGTCCAACAAAGTCATCTGCATGCTGGAGGGCCGGATCGTGCTTGCCGGCGACAGCAAGAGCGTTTCGCGCGACGAGGTGACCAAGGCCTATTTCGGCCTGCACCGAAAAGCCGCTGGGGCGTGCCGGCATGAGCAACCAGATCGTCCAGGCCATTCTGCTCGGCGGCTATTACGCGCTGATCGCCTGCGGCCTCTCCTTCATGTTCTCGGTGATGCGCATCATCAACCTGGCGCATGGCAGCCTTGCCGTGCTGTCGGCCTTCGCGCTGTGGCTGCTCGCCTCGCGTTTCCACATCCCGCCTTTCCTCGGCTTGCTCATCGTCTTGCCGCTGATGGCGGTGATCGGCGGGGCCCTGCAGCGCTTCCTGCTCGAGCGCAGCGCGCGCGGCGGCGCGCTCTTACCGATCCTCACCACCTTCGGCCTCGCCATCGTCATCGACAATGTGCTGTTCGAGCAGTTCGGCGCCAACACGCGCTCGCTGGCGCCCTTTATCGGCAGCCTGTCCTACGATTCCTGGGAATGGCCGGGCAGCATCTATGTCGGCAAGCTCGCGGTCATCATCTTCATCACCGCTGTCGTCCTGCTCGGCGGACTGCAGCTCTTCCTCACGCGCACCGGGCTCGGCCGCTCGATCCGCGCCACTTCGGAAGACCCCGATACCGCTGGCCTCGTCGGCGTCGATGCGCGACGCGCCAACGCCGTCGCCGCCGCCATTGCCATGGTCACGGTCGGTCTCGCCGGCGCCTTCCTCGGCATGCGCGCCACGTTCGATCCCTATGCGGGCGCGACGCAATTGCTGTTCGCTTTCGAGGCCGCCGTCATCGGCGGCGCCGGTTCGCTCTGGGGCACGCTGGTCGGCGGCATCGTGCTGGCGCTCGCCCAGACGCTTGGCGCCAAGATACACCCGCAAGGCTTTCTCATCGGCGGCCATGTCGCCTTCCTGATCGTGCTGTTCATCCGGCTCTACACTTCCGGCCTCGGGCTGCGCGGCTTGCTACGGTTCTCAACGGGGAAGGTGTCATGAGCGCCGCCTCCCCCGTCATCGAGCGCGGCACGGCCGCCTCGCGCATCGCCGGCTTCGGCGTCGCGATCATCATCCTGCTGCTTGCCGTCGCGCCGCAGTTCCTCTCCGCCGGCGCGGTCGACCGCATGACCGCTTTGTTCATCTATGTGATCCTCGCCGCGATGTGGAATGCGCTCGCCGGCTTCGGCGGTCTGGTCTCGGTCGGCCAGCAGGTGTTCTTCGGCCTCGGCGCTTACTTCGCCATCCGCCTCGCCAATGCCGGGCTCAATCCGTTCGTCTCGCTGTTCGTTTCGGCGGTCATCGTCGGCGCGGTGTCCTGGCCGATCTCACTGTTCATGCTGCGCTTGAGGAACGGCGAGTTCGCCATCGGCATGTGGGTGATAGCGGCACTCACCCACCTTCTCGTCAATCTCGACCGGCTGATTCAGGGCGAGACCGGCACCTCGCTGATCTCGCTCAACGTCTACGACGCGTCGACAAGGCGCGTTGCGATCTACTGGCTGGCGCTGGCGTCGATGACGGCCTTGCTCGCAATCCTGTTCGGCCTGCTGCGTGGCAGCACCGGCGCCGCCATCCGCGCCATCCGCGACAATGAGGACGCGGCAGCCTCCATCGGCGTGCGCGTCACCGGCACCAAGCGGGTGCTCTTCGTGCTCGCCGCCTTCGGCATCGGCATCGCCGGGGCGCTGTGGCTGGCGACCGCTATCACCTTCCAGCCAAAAACCTATTTCAGCGTGCAGTGGACGGCCTACATGATCTTCATGGTGCTGGTCGGCGGCATCGGCACCTTCGAGGGCGCCATCCTCGGCGCGCTGCTGTTCTTTCTCATCGAGACCTGGTTCGGCGGCACCGGCGTCTGGTACCTGATCGGCCTCGGCGCCACGGCGCTGGCCTTTTCGCTGCTCCTGCCGCGCGGTCTGTGGGGCACGCTCGAAGAACGCTTCGGCTGGCGCCTGCTGTCGGTCGGCTACCGCGTCAGGCTTCCTGTCAACGCAAGCGACACGACCGGTGGGACCGCTTCGCCGGCACAGGTAACAACATCTCGGGAGAAAGCGTGACCATGCTGTACGGCAAGACGATCCTTATCACCGGCGTCGCCTCGGGCATCGGCGCCCGCACGGCGGAACTGGCGGGCCAGCTTGGCGCCGATGTGATCGGCGTCGACATGCGCGAACCGGCCGATCATCAGGGCATCTTCGTCAAGGCCGACATCTCGTCCAAAGCCGGCGTCGACGATCTTGTCAGGCAACTGCCGCAGCGTCTGGATGCGCTGTGCAACGTCGCCGGCCTCTCCGGCAACACCGGCGCCGTGCCGACGCTCGCCGTCAACTTCTACGGCCTGCGCGCGCTCTCGGAGGCGCTGGCGCCGAAACTTCGCGAGGGCGGCGCCATCGTCAACGTCGCCTCGATCGCCGGCTTCGGCTGGCGCGCCAATCTGAACCGCGCCGCCTCTATGGTCAGCGTCGAAGGTTTTCCCGATGTCGCGAGGGTGATTGCCCAGCACGCGGTCAAGAACGAGGAAGGCTATCCGGTCTCGAAGGAGCTTTTGCTCCTGTGGACCTTCCGCGCCGCGCATCAGGAGCTGTTCAAGAGCCGTGGCATCCGCGTCAACGCGGTGAGCCCGGGCCCGGTGGAGACGCCGATCCTCAAACAGTTCCGCGGCGTGCTGGGCGACGCGAAGGTCGACAGCGACATCGCCCGGGTTGGCCGAGCCGGCACATCGGGCGACATCGCGCCGGTTGTGCTGTTCCTGTGCTCGGACGGCGCGCGTTGGATCAACGGCGCCAACGTGCCCGTCGACGGCGGCCTGGAGGCGTCGATCAACGCGGAAGTGCTTGGCTTCTAATTTTGCAACGCTCCACGGCAGCGAGGGAGAAACCCATGGACATCGGACTTCTGATTGACGGCGACGAAAAGGCAGCGACCGGCAAGGCCTCCTACGAACGCCTGGATCCCTTCACCGGCAAGCTGGCGACATGCGCCGCGGCCGCGAGCATCACCGACGCCAACGCCGCAGTCGATGCTGCAGCCGCTGCTTTCGACACGTGGTCGAAAACTGGCCCCGGCGAGCGCCGGACGCTGCTCCTGAAGGCGGCCGATCTGATGGCTTCGAAGGTTGGCGAGTTCACGAAGCTGATGATGGAAGAGACCGGCGCCACCGGACCCTGGGCCGGCTTCAACGTCATGCTGGCCTCCACCATGCTGCGCGAGGCAGCCGCGATGACGACGCAGATTTCCGGTGAGGTTATTCCATCCGACAAGCCGGGCACGCTGGCCATGGCGATCCGCCAGCCGACTGGTGTGTGCCTCGGCATCGCGCCGTGGAACGCGCCGGTCATCCTCGGCACGCGTGCGCTCGCAATGCCGCTCGCCTGCGGCAACACAGTGGTGCTGAAGGCGTCCGAAATGTGCCCGGGCACGCATCGCCTGATCGGCCAGGTGCTGGTCGAGGCCGGCCTGCCCAAGGGAGTCGTCAATGTCGTCACCAACGACCCGAAAGACGCGGCGGCAATTGTCGAGGCGCTGATCGCGCATCCGGCGGTGAAGCGCGTCAACTTCACCGGCTCGACCAAGGTCGGCCGCATCATCGCCGAGCTCACCGGACGGCACCTCAAGCCGGCCCTGCTCGAGCTCGGTGGCAAGGCGCCACTGGTGGTGCTGGACGATGCCGACATCGACGCGGCGGTCAACGCCGCTGTTTTCGGCGCCTTCATGCATCAGGGCCAGATCTGCATGTCGACCGAACGGCTGATCGTCGATGAAAAGATCGCCGACGAATTTGTCGCAAAGCTTGCCGCTCGCGCCGCGCAACTGCCGGCCGGCGATCCGCGCGGCCATGTCGTGCTGGGCTCGCTGATCAGCAGCCAGGCGGCCGACAAGATGCAGGAGCTGATCGCCGACGCGATCGCGAAAGGTGCAAAGCTTGCGGCTGGCGGCAAGCGCACCGGCACGGTCGTGGAAGCCACGCTCCTCGATCACGTGACGCCCGCAATGCGCGTCTATGCGGAAGAATCATTCGGCCCGGTGAAGCCGGTCATTCGCGTGAACGGCGAGAACGAAGCGGTGCGCGTCGCCAACGACACCGAATACGGCCTGTCGTCCGCTGTCTTCAGCCGCGACATCCGCCGCGCCATGGCTGTCGCCGCGCGCATCCAGGCCGGCATCTGCCACATCAACGGCCCGACCGTCGGCGACGAGGCGCAGATGCCGTTCGGTGGCGTCAAGGGTTCGGGCTATGGCCGCTTCGGCGGCAAGGCCTCGATCGCCGAGTTCACCGACCTGCGCTGGGTGACGATCGAGGACCCGGGCCAGCACTACCCGTTCTGATTCTTCCTTCCCCTTGAGGGAGAAGGAAAAAACCCTCACCCCAGCGTCAGCCCCGCCTTCCTCGCTTCCTCGCGCAGGAACGGTAGCCCGACCTCGATGACGTCGCGCGGATCCTCGGCGACCGGCCGCCAGACGGCCAGCCCGCCGGCAATGTCGACATCGACATGGTTCATGCTTTCGAGCGTGATCGCGCCCTGATAGCCGATGTCGGCGATCGCCTTCATGCAGGCCGTCCAGTTGAGCATGCCGCGCCCCGGTACGCCGCGATTGGCTTCCGACACATGCACATAGCCGAGATAGGGCGCCGCCGCCTCGAAGCCGGACGCAAAGCTCTCTTCCTCGATATGCATGTGGTAGGTGTCGAGATGGATGAAGATGTTGTCGGCGCCGACCCGCTCGATGATGCGCGCCGCGTCGATGCCGCGGTTGATCAGATGCGTCTCGTAGCGGTTGCAGGGCTCGATGCCGAGCTTGAGGCTGCGTGACTTCGCCGACTTCGCCGCCCGTTCGAGGAAGCGGCACATGCCGTCGATCTCGCGCTGCGTCGGCGCCCGTCCGGTTGTCTTGCCGATCGTGCCATAGGTGACGCCGCCCAGCGCCTCGGCGCCCACCTCGTTGCAGACTTTGAAGGCCGGCTGCAGGAAGTCGAGCGCCTCGTCGGGCCGCTCGACCACGTCGAGCGCGCGCGGCAGGCCGAGCGACGGGATCAGCTCGACGCCATAGTGGCTGGCGAAGGCGCGCGTGCGCTTGGTGTCGATCTCCTCGGGGCGCAGCAGCGGGATCTCCATCAGGCCGATGCCGAGTTCCTTCAGCCGGTCCATCTGCGGCTCGATGCGGGCGAGGTCCCAGACCGGCGCGATGGCGAAAGTGTGCAGTCCGAAAGTATTCACGTCAGCCTCGTTGTTCATGCGCCGCCGCGGCGGCAATGTCGCCGCCGCCGACGATGCGGCTGACG
>NZ_RZRX01000254.1:0-9027 GCF_003997405.1 Mesorhizobium sp. M2A.F.Ca.ET.042.01.1.1 | reverse complement strand
GTGCACCCATATCGGCGAATTCCAGCAAATGTATCCGGATGTGGCGCTGTCGGTGCTGACGCCGCGGCGACTCGACGATGTCAGCAATCCGGACGCCGATGCCTTCATCGCCTTCGGCGTCGGCAACTGGCCGAACCGGGCTGTGGAACTGCTCTGCGAAGTCTCCTTCACGCCGCTCTGCAGTCCAAGGCTGCTCAACAAGGTCGGCGGCTTTTCCAAACCTGCCGACGTGCTGCGCGCCAGCCTGCTCCATCTCAGCGACACCGAGGACTGGGCGCGCTGGCTGGCGCTGTCCAAGGTGGAAAATCCCGATACCGAAGGCGGCATCTTCTTTTCCGACATGAACCTCGTCTTCTCGGCGGCGATCGCCGGCCAGGGCATTGCGCTGGGCGACGAGCTGACCGGCCGCCAGGCGCTGAGCGAAGGCCGGCTGGTCAAGCCGTTCGAGGCGACCGTCCCCTCGCCGCGATCCTATTTCCTCGTCTTCGAGCACGCCAAGGCGGGGCACCCGGTGCTCAACGCCTTCGGCGACTGGCTGAGGGCGAAGCTGTCGGAGAGCAGGGTTTAGATTGAGTGCTGCCGCCCTCTCCGGTCGTCATCCACGGGCGGAGCGGGAGCGAAGCGGACGCGTAGACCCGAGGATCCATGCCGTGACGATCGCGAAGGGCATGGCCTATCGGAATTCTGCACCGTTGCAGCTCCCAGAGGTCACGGAATGGATTCTAGGGTCTGCGCGCGTCGCTTCGCTCCTTGCTCCGCCCTAGAATCACGAAGTGCGTGGGCGCTACCACCAATCACAATCGTTTATGATCGCGCCGCCATCAGTGCACGCACCCGTGAATCAAATTTGCCGATCAGGCGAAAACTATTCGGTTGCGGTGAGCCGCAGCCATGCCTACGATTTCATTGGGAACTGAGGAAAGAGCCAGGATGCAGCAACCCGGCCGGGCCGCAGAAATCAAGGCGAAAGGGATCGGCAAGAGCTTCGGCTCGTTCCGGGCTCTGGACAATCTGTCGCTCGATATCGGCCGCGGCGAGTTCCTGACGCTGCTTGGCCCCTCCGGCTCCGGCAAGACCACTTTCCTGATGATCCTCGCCGGCTTCGTGCAGCCGAGCGAGGGCAAGCTTTTCAGCGACGGTGTCGACATCACCAACCGCCCGGCGGAGCAGCGCGCCGCCGGCATGGTGTTCCAGGGCTATGCGCTGTTCCCGCATATGAGCGTGGAACAGAACATCGCCTTCCCGCTCAAGGTGCGCAAGAAATCCGCCTCGGAAATCAAGAGCCGTGTCGGCGAGATGGTCGAACGCGTCGGTCTGAAAGGCCACGAGAAGAAATTGCCGGCGCAGCTTTCCGGCGGCCAGCAGCAGCGCGTGGCGCTGGCGCGCGCGCTGGTGTTCGAGCCGGGCGTGCTCTTGCTCGACGAGCCGTTCTCGGCGCTGGACAAGAGCCTGCGCGGCCAGATGCAGGCCGAGATGAAGCGGCTGCACCAGGAGACCGGCACGACCTTCGTCTTCGTCACCCACGACCAGAGCGAGGCGCTGGCGCTGTCGTCGCGTGTCGCCATCTTCAACCACGGCAAGCTCTTGCAGGTGGGCAGGCCGGACGAGGTCTACGACCGGCCGGCCAACCGCTTCGTCGCCGAGTTCCTCGGCGAGATCAACATGCTGCCGGTGAAGGGCGTGCGCCCCGCCGACAATGGCGCCACCGGGCTCTGCGAGGACCGCGCGGTCAACATGCGCTGCAAGGCGGAAGCGATCAAAGGCGACGCCATCCTCGCCATCCGCCCCGAGGACATGTCGATCGCGCCGGAAGCGTCAATCAATGAGAACGGCATTGCCGCGACGGCCGTCGCCTCGACCTATCTGGGCGCCGCGACCAAGCTCGACCTCACCACGCGCCAGGGCGCCAGGGTCACCGTTTCGGTGCCGAACGAAGTGGCTGCGGCGGCGCTCAGCAAAGGCAATTCGGTCTGGCTTACATGGCCAGCGGAGAAGGGTTTCCTCCTTCCGGATGGAGGACAGTAAGCACCGCCGTCGCGGCCAGACACATCACCGCGGCGGCTTACGGTTCAAATCAACGACAACAAGGGGAACTGACATGACGAACGACACAAAGAAACAGACGATCGAATCGCTGGCCGAGCGGACAAAGCGCGGCGAGATCTCACGCCGGCAGTTCGCGCAGCTCGCGGGCCTCGTGCTCGCCGGCACGCCGCTGCTGTTGCGCTCGACCGGCGCCTATGCCGAAACTAAAGGGCTGGTGCTGGTGAACTGGGGCGGCGATGCCATCACGGCTTACGACGCCGCTTACGGCCAGGCCTTCACCAAGGACACCGGCATTCCGGTCAAGATGGACGGCTCGGGCCCGACCGAAGGCGCCATCGCCGCGCAGTTCAAGAGCGGCGCGCCGACCTGGGACCTGGTCGACGTCGACCCGTTCTCGGCGATCACGCTGGGCGGCCAGGGCATGCTCGAGCCAATCGACTACAAGATCGTCGACAAGAGCAAGATGCGGCCGGGCTTCGGTTGGGAGTACGCAGCGTCGACCTATTTCTTCTCCTATGTGATCGCCTACGACTCGCAGAAATTCGGCTCCAACGCGCCGACCGGCATGGCCGACTTCTTCGACGTCAAGAAATTCCCAGGCAAGCGCTCGCTCTACAAATGGGGCGTGTCGAGCTGGGAAGCAGCCCTTCTCGCAGACGGCGTCGCGCCTGCCTCGCTCTATCCGCTCGATCTGAAGCGCGCGCATGACAAGATCGCCGCCTTCAAGGAAAACGTCGTCTCCTATTGGGGCGGCGGCGCCGAGAGCCAGAGCGTGCTGCTCAACGGCGAGGCCTCGATGGCGATCGTGTGGTCGACGCGCGCCTCTCTCATCGAGCAGGATTCCGGCGGCCAGATCAAGTTCATCTGGGACCAGGGCCTGATCTCGCCCGGCGCGCTGGCGGTGCTCAAGAACAATCCCGGCGGCAAGGACGCGGCGATGAAGTTCATCGCCAGCACTCAGGATCCGCAGAAGGAGCTGGTGATGTTCGAAAAGCTCGGACAGGGCCCGGCCAATCCGGCGGCCGATGCGCTCATCCCGGCCGACAAGAAGCGCATCAATCCCGTCGATCCGGCGAACATGGCCAAGCAGATCCCGCTCGACATGGAGTGGTACGCCAAGAATTACGGCGCAGCGCTCGACGAATACACAAAGATCATCTCCGCCTGATCAGGCCGAGATTCTCAGGCCTATGAGAGGCACCCTCTCCGACAGGATGGGCGCGGCGCTGCTGATGGCGCCGCTGCTCCTGTTCCTGGTCCTTGCCTATGCCTGGCCGTTCCTCGGCGTGGTGAAGTGGAGTTTTACGCTTCCCACGCCCGGGCTCGGCCAGTACCACGCTTTGCTCACCGACGATCTGGTGCAGTCGGTGTTCATCCGCACGCTGCGCATCGCGGCGATCGTCACGGCGGTTTCCGTCACCGCCGCCTATGCGATCACCGTTGTCTGGGTGCGCGGCACCCCGGTGCAGCGTGTGTTGGCCGAATTCTGCATCCTGGTGCCGTTCTGGATCTCGGTGCTGACCCGCGCGTTCGGCTGGGTGGCGCTGCTCTCCAATCGCGGCCTGATCAACACCTGGCTGCAATCGGTCGGCTTCATCTCCGAGCCGCTGACCCTGGTGCGCAACGAATTTGGCGTCATCGTCGGCATGTCGCATTTCCTCATCCCCTTCGCGGTGTTCCCGCTGGCGTCAGCCATGCGCAGCCTGGACGAGCGCGTGCTGCTCGCGGCGCGCGGGCTCGGCTCCAGCCGCATGCGCACCTTCTGGACCGTGTTCGTGCCGATGACGCGCTCCGGCATCATCGGCTCGGCGATGATCACCTTCGTGTTCTCGCTGGGCTTCTTCGTCACGCCGGCAATCCTCGGCGGCGGCCGCAGCGTGATGATCGCAGAGCTGATCTATCTGCGCATCTTCCAGAGCCCGGACTGGGGGCTGGGCGCGGCGATCAGCGTCGTGCTGGTGGTGTTTGTCGGCGCGCTGATGGCGCTGCTTTTCCGCTACGTCAAACCGAAGCAACTGGTGTAGCCAAGATGCCGACCTATCGTCCCGGCCCCGTCTCGCTCGCCCTCGCCGTGCTGGTAGCGCTGTTCCTTTTGATGCCGCTGCTCGCGGTCATCCCGGTCTCATTGACGCCGAGCCGCATGCTCACCATGCCGACGGGTGAATTGTCGCTGCGCCACTACCGCTCGCTGATCGAGGATCCGCGCTGGCTGGAGTCCATCCTGCTGTCGATCCGGATCGGCGTGGTGAGCAGCGCGCTCTCCACGGTGCTGGCACTCACCTTCAGCCTCGGCGTCTGGATGTTCCAGCCGCGCTTCACCGCCGCCCTTGTCGGCTTCGTGCTGTTGCCGATGGTGGTGCCGCCAGTGGTCTCGGCGGTGACGCTCTATTTCCTGCTCACCTCGGTCTCCGGCCTCACCTCGTTCTTCGGCTATGACACGTGGCTGGGTGTCGCCATGGCGCATTCGGTGATGACCGTGCCTTTCGCCACCGTGCTCATCCTGGTGTCGCTCAGCCAGCTCGACCGGCGCATCGACCTTGCCGCGCGCGGCCTTGGCGCCGGCGTGTGGGAACGCGCGACGCGCGTCGTCATGCCGAATGTCAAGTTCGGCATCGTCACCGCGGCGCTGCTCTCCTTCGTGCTCTCCTGGGAAGAGATCGGCGTGACGCTGTTCATCACATCGGTGAATGCGATCACGCTGCCGCGCCTGATGTGGATGGGCCTGCGCGACAACATCGATCCGGCGATCGCGGCGCTTTCGGTGATCCTGATCGTCATCACGGTGCTGGTGCTGGCGGTGAGGAGCGTGATCACCAGACAGAAGGCGTCGCCGTAGAGCGGTTGCGTTCACGGAAAAAGAGGCCCGCCAGGAGCGGCGAGCCTCTTTACGGAGCCGAAGTGGAAGCTCGGCACCGTCGTGATCCGGGGGTGTGGATCGACTCGAAATCTAGCCAACAGGGCTCAGCCGGGCGACTTACAAATCCGTAATCTCCGGTCGGTCTGCGTGCCCAACCGGCCAAGAAAAGCCTGTTTTGTCAGCGGCTTGCCCGGGAGTATCCGACATCGAGACAGCGCTTGTCAAAGAAACGTGATGACCCTCTGTCCGACCGGCGGGACGGCGGAGCGGCTCGGAAACGCAGGGGAACTGGGCGGCGTCGCGACACGGCCCGCTTCATTGCTGTCTGCGCCATCAAGGCGCCACACCGGGCGAAGGCCCCCCGGCCTCGCCCGTGCGGAGCAGTCCGTTCAGGCGGCCTGCGGCCGCCGCATCCTCTCGACGAAGGCCTGCCTTGCCGGTCCGGCAAGCGGCTTGTCCGTGGCCAGCAGGCCATCGAGCAACGCCAGAAGTTCGCGCGCTGCCGAAGACTTGCAGGAATAATAGACCATTTGACGATCACGGCGGGTTTCTACAAGGCCAAACCTGCGCAGTTTGGCCAGGTGTTGCGACAGCGCTGATTGGCTGAGTTCGACCTTGTCGGCGAGCACGCCGACAGAGAGTTCGCCCTCGGCGAGGTAGTTCATGATGAGCAAACGCTTTTCGTTGCCCATCACCGCAAGAAAGGCTGCCGCGCTTTCTGCGTTGGCGGTAAGTTTCTTGGTAACCATCGATTTCCCCATGCTTCATGCTCTTCCGAAGGCCATGGGGGCAATGGCTTCAGAATTCCAGAGCGTTGATGAGCCTGCCCCGGTTTGGACGCGGGACCTGCCTTGCTTCTTTTCGACCAGAACCCCTTCGTAACCCGGTTGCCACCACGTCGAGGTTGCTGGTCTCGGACAGAACGCGCGGCGCTTTTTCGGGCTCAAG
Organism: Mesorhizobium sp. M2A.F.Ca.ET.042.01.1.1; assembly: GCF_003997405.1. Taxonomy (NCBI): domain Bacteria; kingdom Pseudomonadati; phylum Pseudomonadota; class Alphaproteobacteria; order Hyphomicrobiales; family Phyllobacteriaceae; genus Mesorhizobium; species Mesorhizobium sp. M2A.F.Ca.ET.042.01.1.1. The sequence goes on along the minus strand of NZ_RZRX01000254.1, from coordinate 3,176 downwards.
TCAATGCAGACTCGGAAAAATTCCGCGCTGCTAATACGTATCAGCGCAGCGCTCGTTCGGCAAGAATATAACGAGGCCGGCAAAACAGCGGCCAGCCTCAGGGCAAGAGCGGCGTCAGCCGAAGCGCATGGCAAGGATACCTTGCAGCGACTCACGCTCAACCTTGGAACATGCTAATATTAGCCGGGCAAAAAAGGAGCCCGGCTCAAGGAGGAAGCCATGTCCATCGCGTCCCATGCCCGCAACACATTCACTCCCGACGAGACGGCCATGCTTGGCCGTGTCTATGAGAATGGCAGCATCGAGGGCGAGACCACCGAGCAGAAGGAAGCACGCGCCTCGCGCATCCTGGCCAATTACATGGCCGGCATCACCGACGAGGCGGAGTTGATCGAGCTTTCGCGCAGGCCGCTTGGAAGATGAGCAACGTGGTCCGCCCACGCGAGGCGGCTTCACGGTGAGTTGACGTTCCGGCACGGAACGCAACGGCAGAATATCGTGTTCCGACATGTTCGGGAGGTTTCGCGATGATCCAGGGATGGTTCTCCAAGCCGGTTGAAGTCGCCGTCGGCCTTTCCGGGTCGATCCGCCACATCTCCAACGCCGAACAAGCCGCCGAGCTGCTGACCGGCCAATGGCGCGATGCCGGCAGTGCGCTGCATGGCGAGGCGCTGCGGGCCTGCCGCCGCGCGATCCGCGGCGACGTCACGGCCGATGCCGCCAGGGAGGCCTTCATCGTCGCCGCGCGCGAAGCGCATGTGCTGGTCGAATAGGGCATGGTTTCATCAGCCTGGCGGATTCATTAGCGCAGCCTGCGAGGGCGCTGCAGTGACTTTGGTCACATGATTTTCAGCCCTCCGGAATCGCTGAGGAGACCATCCCGACGCTGCCCATCGTCGCCTCGAAATTCTTCGGAACCTAATGCGGGATGGTTGGTTAACGCGCGGGTCGGCAATCGCCCTCGGCCTGCATCGGCGCCATCCGGCGCTGATTGCTAGCCCAAAAGACGATCATAACAATGGAGAAAGTGATGAACGATGTCTGGTTTTCCGAACCGGTCGTGATCGATTTCCAGCCAAACGGCCAGCGCAAGGTATCGAGCTGCTACGAGGCGATGGAATGCCTCGACCTGCGTTGGCCGGGACAGGCCCGCGACGGCGCCTGGCGCTCGGCGAGCCGCGTCTGCCGTGACGCGCTTGACGGGCTGCGCAGCCCGGTGGAAGCCCGCAAGACGCTGCGCAAGGCGGCGAAGATCGCCGGACTGCTGGCGTAGCCTCGATTCCCATGGCGTCCCGTTGGGGCGTCGCCAAGCCCGTCGCGGTTTCCCATTGCCGCGGCGGGCTTCCATTTTCCATACAAGCGAAGTTACGGCCGGCGCATACTGGGGAACGCGTTCAAGCACGCGTCCCGTGGGGTACATGAAAACGCCGGCCGCTGGGCTTAGGGGCTGCCTGACGGGTTCAGGCCTTTCCATTTCGGCGAGTCGGGCACCAGGCCGCAACGCAAGCGCCGGAGCATGGTAAACGCCAGGTTACTATCCACAGCGCATGGCCGATCGAGCCAGCAGGCAGACGACGGCCTTTTCAGGCGAAACCGCCAAGCACTTCCGGAAACTGCACGGCCATCTCGCCTTCATCCGCCTGCCTGGCATAGATCGCGTGCATCCTGCTGCCGTCATATCTGGCCCTGCGGCGCTGCACGTCCTTGCCGAACAGGCCGGCAACCGCGTCGAAGCGCCGGAGGAAGCGCTTCACCACGCCGCGTTCAAAGGGTATGCGCTGCTCGAAAGGCCTGCCCCAGGGCGTGTCCCTTGCCAGGTCCCGCCAGATGCGCAGCGCTTCCAACTCTACCCCGACCTGATTGCCCCACGGCTTGCCGCCGGCGAAATGCCTGGCCCAGGCTTGCGAGAAGCGCAATTCTCCGAGCGACTGCAGGTTCCAGTTTGGATGCATCGTCTGCCATTTGCCCTCGAAGACGACGTTCAGGGCATTTTGGTCGTTCATGCTTCCGTCAATAGCGGTCTTTCGCGTGCGCTCCAGCAGCGCATTCTCCCGGACAGCGTTCATATCGAAGACGACGACGCCCGAATTGAAATATGGCGCGCCTGGCGCCAGCTTGAGCTTCTGCCGGTAAGAGGGCCGGAAATACATGTAGTCGTCGTGAGCGGCGAGCAGCGGGGCGCGCAGCCGCTGCCTGGCAAGGTCATTGATGTCCCGGTTGAAGAGAACGTCGCAGTCCGTGTATGCGATGCGGTCATAAGGCTCGAAAACCGCAAGCCGGTCGGCGAAAAGCCGAGTGTAAGCGGCAATGCTGTAGGTTCCGAAGCGAAACCCGAAATTCGCCATGAAGTCGGCGACATCGACCAGCTCGACCTTGCCTTCCAGCAGATGCCGGGCGACTTCAAGATCCGCCTGGCTCGCGCCGGTGTAGAGCAGAAAGCCGTCGATCGGGGTGGAGACATCCAGTATCCGGCGCGCCGTCAGGCAGGCATATGGGAAGTAACCGGCATCCGTCGCCAGGAAGAAACACGACTTCATCGTTCCGCTAACCGCCGCCCGTCATTTCGTTGCGGTGCCTGCCACAGAATGCCTCTCGATAAAAGCCTCGATCGGGCCGGTCAGCAGACCCGCCTCGCGTTTGACCTTGTCGTCGTCCCAACGCCACCATTGGATGGCGAGCAGCTTTGAGATGACGTCCTGCGAAAAGCGGTATCTGATCAGCCTTGCCGGCGACCCGCCGACAATCGCGTAAGGTGGCACGTTCTTTGTGACCACCGCCCCTGCCCCGACGACAGCGCCGTCGCCGATCTCGACGCCCGGCAAAATCATGGCGCCGTTGCCGATCCAGACGTCATTGCCCACGGTGATGCCAGCCGGCTTGCTGTCTTCCGCGATCGGCTCCGGCCGCTTCAGCAGCCGGCTGTAAAGCGGAAACGTGGTAGCGCTCGCGGTCGGATGCTGGCCGGAGCAAATGAAAAGCACCCGACCGGCAATCGAGCAGAAGGCCCCGACCCGCAGCGGGGCGTCCCTTGAGGGAAACAGGACCTTTCGCCATGTCACGCCGTAAGTGTGGCGGCCAACCGTCACATGCTCCGGCAACTTGGAGCGTGCGTCCCTCAGCCACTTGGAAAACGCTGACATCCAGTTACCTCTCCGACGCTCCCGCCGACATAGCCC
>NZ_RZRX01000253.1:0-9038 GCF_003997405.1 Mesorhizobium sp. M2A.F.Ca.ET.042.01.1.1 | reverse complement strand
GATGCAGCCCGCCGGCCACCGGCTTGGCGTAGCGGCGGATGTTCTCGTCCGACGGATAGGGCATGTCTGCCAAGGTCTCCGGCGCCGCACCGGCAAGCAGCTCCCCGATCAGCGCCAGGCGCGGCGTCTCGTCGGCCTGCCACAAGGGCCTGCCGATCTGCCACGCCACCGCTTCGGCAAGCGGGGCGGCGCGCGCCTTCATCTCCTCGCCGAAGCGCAGAAGGATCGCCAGGCGCTCGGCCAGCGGCGTGCGCCTCCAGCCCGGCAACGCCGCGCGAGCCCGGGCGACCGCGGCCTCGATCGCGGCGCCGTCGGCATAGTTTCGCGTGGCGTAGATCGAGCCGTCGACAGGAGAGGTCACCGAGAAGGTCCGCGCGCCGGAATGCAGGTTCATGGTCTTGGAATCCACCCAAAAGGAAAGCCGTCAATCGCGGCACGATATCGCGATTTTCCATTTTGGCAAATTTTTTCGAATACGGCTTGATGGAATTTTTGTCCGCCCCTATTGTCCCGCCATCGCGCCTTGGCGCCAACATCAAGAGGGGTGACGGATGGTCGTCTTTGATTTCACCGGCAGGCATGCGGTCGTGGCCGGCGCCGGCGGCGGCATGGGCGAGGCCATCGCGCTTGCCCTGCTCGATGCCGGCGCCTTCGTCACCGCCATCGACGTGAAAACGCGCCCGGCCTCGCTTGCCGGTTATGACGATCGCCTGACCTTCGCGCAGGGCGACCTGACCGACGCCGCTTTCGTCGAACAGGTCATCGGCGCCGCCGGCCGCGAGCGCGGCGGCATCGACTATCTCGCCAACGTCGCCGGCGTGCTGTGGTTCGGCCGCGACAAGTCGGCGCTGGACATGGATCTCGGCGTCTGGGACGACGTCTTCAACATCAACCTGAAATCCTTCGTGCACACGGCGCGCGCGGTCGTTCCCCATATGCGCGCCGGCGGGCGCGGCGGCGCCATGGTGCATTTCTCGACCATCCAATGGTATCGCGGCGATCCCAACCCGCAGGACGCCTATCAGGCCTCGAAGGCCGGCGTGTGCGCGCTGTCCAAGTCGCTCGCCATGCAGCTTGCCGCCGAGCGCATCCGCTCGAACGCGATCTGCCCCGGCATGGCGCTGACGCCCCTGCAGGCGCGCTGGGACACCGAGGAAAAACGCGCCGCCGTCGCGAACTATGCGCCGCTCGGCCGCATCGGCACGCCGCAGGACATGGCCAATGCCGCCCTCTTCCTGCTCTCCGACGCCGCGAGCTACATCACCGGCATCGAGCTCGCCGTCGACGGCGGCCTGCTGATGCGGATGTAAGCCCCTGGCGACCGCCGAACGGCGGCGTCAAGCGGCCACGACCGTCCCCTGGATCGCCCTGCCCCAATCGAGCAGCGGCTTGGCGCCAAGCGTGAAGTCGACGAGATCGTCGACCAGCGCCGGCGAATGGATCGTCGCCGGATGGATGTCGTGCCGGACCACGAAATGGCGGTTGCGCACCGCCTGGGCGAGATCCTCGTCGCCGACATCCTCGAAGCCGCGCGGCGCCCGCTTCAGGCGATCTTCCACATCGAGTTCCAGCCCGGCCTTCTTGAGCGACGAGACCATGGCGCGGAACTCGGCCGGCTTGGTCACGATCGCCTTGCGCATCGCCTGCAGCAATTCGGGCGCCGGCTGCCACCAGGCAACGCCGGCGAAGCAGCGCTCAAGCCCGATATGCACATAAAAGACGCCCTGCTCCATCTTGGTGCCGTCGGGCGACAGGATCGCTGAGAGATGCCGGTTATAGGGCCGCTTGTCCTTCGAGAAGCGCACGTCGCGATTGATGCGGAACAGCGACCTCTTGCGGTCGCCGCGCAGCCCGAGCTTGGCCGCTTCGAAACGCTCGCTGAGCGTCTCGACCAGATCGCAGAACGGTCCGTGCAGCTCGCTGTCGTAAAGGGCGCGATTCTCCTGAAACCATTCGCGGCTCTGATGGAAATCGAGCGCCTTGAGGAACGGGATGGCCTTCGGCCCAAATCCCTTGAACGCGCCAGTCATCAGCCAGCCCTGCCGATGCGCTGCAGCCAGGTGTCCTCGTCGATCACCTCGATGCCGAGCTCGCTCGCAACTTTCAGCTTCGAGCCTGCGCCGGGCCCCGCCACCACCAGGTCGGTCTTGGCCGAAACCGAGCCAGCCACCTTGGCGCCGAGCCGCTCGGCCATCGCCTTGGCCTCGGAGCGCGTCATCTTTTCCAGCGTGCCGGTGAACACCACCGTCTTGCCGGAGACTTCACTGCCGGCCGAGATTTCCATGACATAGGGTTTGGGGTGGACCTGCGCGAGCAAGGCATCCAGCACGTCGTCGTTGCGCTCATTGCCGAAGAAGTCGCGCAGCGCATTGATCACCGTGTCGCCGATGCCGTTGATCGACGGGAAGACGCTGTGCGGATGCTCCGCCTTTGCCGTCTCCTTGCCCACGCGGATCAGCTCTTCGATGGTCGAGAACTGGCGGGCAAGCACGGCCGCCGTCGTCTCGCCGATATGACGGATGCCGAGCGCGAAGATGAAGCGGTCGAGCTCGGGCTCGCGGCGAGCGTCGATGGCGGCGAAGAGCTTGTCGAGGCCTTCATAGTTGCGCTCCTCGACGCTGCGCACATTCTTGCGCGTCTTGCCTGAGGCTTCCTCGCGCAGCCGCGCCTGCTCCTCGCGCCGCTCGGCCAGCGCCTTGGTGACGGCCGGGCGGCGATCCTTCAGCGTGAAGATGTCAGCCGCCGTCTTCACCAGTCCCGCATTGAAGAAGAGGTCGATGTTTTCCGCGCCGAGGCCCTCAATATCCATCGCGCCGCGCGACACGAAATGGCGCAACCCCTCCACCGCCTGGGCGGCGCAGATCAGCTCGCCGGTGCAGCGCCGGCGCGAATCCTCCTTGCCGGTCTTTTCGTTGATCTCGCGCGTCGCCGGCGAGCCGCAGACCGGGCAGGTATGCGGAAATTCGTAAGGCACGGCATTAGCCGGACGCTTGTCGATGACGACGCTGACGATCTGCGGGATGACGTCCCCCGCCCGCTGGATCACCACTGTGTCGCCGATGCGCACGTCGATGCCGTCGCGGATCGGCTGACCGTTGCTGTCGAAGCCCTTGATGTAGTCTTCATTGTGCAGCGTGACGTTCTCGACCACCACGCCGCCGACGGTCACCGGCGCCAGCCGCGCCACGGGCGCCAGCGTGCCGGTGCGGCCGACCTGGATGTCGATCTTCTGGACCGTCGTCATCGCCTGCTCGGCCGGGAACTTGTGGGCGACGGCCCAGCGCGGCTCGCCGGTGACGAAGCCCCAGCGGCGCTGCAACTCAAGCTGGTCGACCTTATAGACGACGCCGTCGATGTCGTAGCCCAACGACGAGCGCAATTCCTCGATATGATGGTACTGCGCGATGAGTTCGTCGATCGACTTCGCCCGCACCATCAGCGGGCTAACCTTGAATCCCCACTCCTTGAACTTCTGCACGGAATCGTACTGGGTCGGAGCCGGATCGGCGGTGGTGTAGCCCCAGGCATAGGCGAAGAATTTGAGATTGCGGCTGGCGGTGACCGACGGGTCCTTCTGACGCAGCGATCCGGCTGCTGTGTTGCGCGGATTGACGTAATCCTGACCGCCTGTAGCCGCCGAACGCTGCTTCAGCGCCTCGAATTCGGCATAGGTCATATAGACCTCGCCACGGATTTCGATGACCTCCGGCCAGCCCGAGCCCTGCAGCTTCTTCGGGATATCGGCAATCGTCTTCAGATTGGCGGTGATGTCCTCGCCGACCGCGCCGTCGCCGCGCGTCGCGCCCTGCACGAACACGCCGTTCTCATAGCGCAGCGAAGCCGACAGGCCGTCGATCTTCGGCTCGGCGGTGAAGGCGATGTCGAGGTCCTTGTCGCGGTCGAAGAAGCGTCGGCCGCGCTCGATGAAATCGGCGACGTCCTGGTCGGTATAGGCCTTGGCGAGGCTGAGCATCGGCACCACGTGCCGCACCTTGGCAAAGCCTTCGGCCGGCGGCGCGCCGACCCGGCGCGACGGCGAATCCTCGCGCACCAGATCGGGAAAGCGTTCTTCGATGGCGAGGTTGCGCCGTGCCAGCGCGTCATATTCGGCGTCCGAGATCGTCGGGGCGTCCTCGGTGTGATAACGCCGGTCGTGCTCGGCGATCTCCGCCGCGAGCCGCTTCAGCTCCTCCGCGGCTTCACCCTCGCTCAGCGATTCGACTGGTTTTTCCGACATGCATCAGTCCCTGGATTGTGGCGCGCCACTATAAATCAGGATTCGTCGGCAGGGCTCGTAGAAAAATCATTGGCCAACGGCAGGATACAGCCATCTGCTGACTCACCTTGCAAGGTTGGAGAAGCAAGCGCCGAGCCGGGATTTTTGACCGTTCGGCTTTGTTTTTGTTGGCAGGTGCCATGCCTTGGAGATTGGCCGAAACGTCCACCCGTCGTCATCCACGGGCGTAGCGACGCGAAGCGGAGCGCAGACCCGAGGATCCATGCCATGACGCCAAGGCGTTGCAACGGGTTCAGAAGTTCTGCTCCGCGGCATTCCTCGGCCAAGGTAACGGCATGGATTCCAGGGTCTACGCGGTACGCTTCGCTTCCCGCTCCGCCCTGGAATGACGACGGGATGGGCGTTTCAGCCAATCTCCAAGGCCATGCCACCTGCCAAGGCAACCAGAGCCGACCGGTCAAAATCCCTATGTCGACTAACTACGCCGCGGCCGTGTTCTCGCGCAGCAACCTCTCCGCAGCGGCGCGCGCCTCGTCGGTGATGACGGCGCCTGCCAGCATACGCGCGATCTCCTCCTGGCGCGCGGCGCGGTCCATTTCGGCGATGCCGGTGGCGACACGGTCCTTGCCGCCGGATTTGGAGATTAGGAAATGCGTCGCGGCGCGTGCCGCAACCTGCGGCGCATGCGTGACGGAAAGCACCTGTACGCGCTTCGACAGCCGCGCCAGCCGCTGGCCGATGGCGTCGGCCACAGCGCCGCCGACGCCGGTGTCGATTTCGTCGAAAACCAGGGTTGGTGCCGAGCCGCGATCGGCGAGCGCCACCTTCAGTGCGAGCAGAAAGCGCGAGAGCTCGCCGCCCGAAGCGACCTTCATCATCGGCCCCGGCCTGGTGCCCGGGTTGGTGCGCACCCAGAACTCGACTTGGTCGGTGCCTTCTTCCATGCGGCTTTCGGCATCGCTCCCCATCTCGACGATGAATTCGGCCCGTTCGAGCTTCAGCGCCGGCAATTCGGCCATCACCGCTTTGGTCAAGCCCGATGCCGCCGCCTGACGCAGGGAGGAAAGCTGCGCCGCCGAAATATCGTAGGCCTCGCGCGCCGCGGCGGCCTGCTTTTCCAGCGCGTGCAACCGCTCCTCGCCGGCATCGAGATCGGCAAGATCGGCCACCATCGTGTCGCGCAGTTGCGCCAGATCGTCCACCGCGACATTGTGCTTGCGCGAGGCCGCGCGCAGCGCGAACAAGCGCTCCTCCGCTTTCTCCAGGCGCTGCGGATCATACTCGGTGGCGCGAAGCGCGGCTTCCACGCCGGATTGCGCCGCATCGAGGGAGATCATCGCCTCGTCCAGCGATTTCACCACGTCGTCGAGCAGGCCCGGCGCCTCGCCCGCCTTGCGCTGCAGCCGGCGCAATAGGCTGGCAAGCTGCGGCAGCGGCGAGGACGGCCCCGACAGCACATCCTGCGCGTCATGGATTTCGGCGGCGATCTTCTCGACCCGCATCATCTGCGCGCGCAATTCGGCAAGCTCCGTCTCCTCGCCCGGCTGCGGATCGAGCTTCGCGAGCTCGGCGACGGAAGCGCGCAGATAATCGGCCTCGCGCGCCGCCGCCTCGACCTTCGCCCGATGCCGCGAAAGCTCCTGCTCGCAGTTCCGCCAGTAGCGCCAGGCTTCGCCCGTGCCGCGCACGGCGCCCAAATGGCCGCCGAAACTGTCCAGCAATTCGCGATGCGCGCCGGGATCGACCAGCGCGCGCTCGTCATGCTGGCCGTGGATCTCGACCAGCGCGCGGCCGACATCGCGCATCAGCGTGACGCTGGACGGCTGGTCGTTGACGAAGACGCGGGTGCGGCCGTCGCCGGTCTGCACACGGCGCAGGATGATATCGCCATCGTCCTCTATGTCGTTTTCGGCAAGCAGCGCGCGGGCCGGATGGTTGCGCGGCACATCGAACACCGCGATGACCTGGCCTTGCGCGGCGCCATGGCGCACGAGCGAGGCGTCGCCGCGCGCGCCGAGCGCGAGCGACAAGGCATCGAGCAGGATGGATTTGCCGGCGCCGGTTTCGCCCGTCAGCACCGAAAGCCCAGGCAGGAAGTCGATGTCCAGCTTCTCGATCAGGACGATATCGCGGATCGACAGTCTGGACAGCATCGCAAGCTTCAGGCGCCGGTGATCAGCTTCCCGGCCTTGGAGATCCACGATCCGGCATTCTCGCGCGGCTCAAGCCCGTTGCTCTGCAGGAGCTTGTAGGAATCCTTGTACCACTGGCTGTCCGGATAGTTGGTGCCGAGCACCGCCGCGGCCGTCTGCGCTTCCGAGGTCAAGCCCATCGCATAGTAGGACTCGGTCAGGCGCGCGAGCGCCTCCTCGACATGGCGGGTGTTGGAATAGTTCTCGACCACGGTGCGGAAGCGCTTCACGGCGGCGATGTATTCGCGGCGCTCGAGATAGTAGCGGCCGACCTGCATCTCCTTGCCGGCAAGCTGGTCGTTGGCGAAGCGAATCTTGTCCTTGGCGTCGGCGACATATTCGGAGTTCGGCCAGCGCGTCACCAGATCCTGCATGGTCTGGATGGTCTGGCGCGCTTCCTTCTGATCTTGGGTGACGTCCTTGATCTGCCGGTAATAGCTCAGGCCAATGATGTATTGGGCGTAGGCTGCGTCGTCGGTCGAGGGATAAAGCGTCAGATAGCGCTTCGCGGTGCCGATCGCCTCGTCATAGTTGCCGGCGCGGTAGTCGGCGAAAGCCCCCATCACCATCGATTTGCGAGCGAATTCCGAATAGGGATGCTGGCGGTCGACCGCATCGAACTTCTTGCTCGCCTCGTCGAGGCGGCCGGCATTCATGTTGGCCAGGCCCTGGTTGTAGAGGACGTCGGCGGGCTCGGTCTGATCGACATAGGTCGCCAGGTTGACGTCCTTCTCGGAGGACATGCAGGCCGAAAGAACAAGCGCGGGAGCAACCACCGACAGCGCCAGCAAAACACCCCGACGCGGCGTTACCGATTGACCAACTCGCGAAAAAAACATGTTTGGATTCCGCCCCTTCGGCGTCGTTTCGGTCCGGCCGAAGCCATAAACCATTATCCCCTTGCCCGGCAACGCTATGTCCGGCCAATCGCACATTTTTGTGGCGGCTTGGCGCTGCGACCGGGGTTGTGCAATTTCAGCGATTCGTGATGCAATCGCGCAACACAACCTGACTACAACGCCAGAAAACTGTTAAAAATCAGATCACCCAGGGTGCGTAGACCGGCCGGCTGACGGCAATCATCTCGGCGACGCGGCCACGCTCGCGGCGCCGGGTCTCGACGATCTCGAAGGCCGTGTGGTCGGAAAGCAGCCGGCGCAACGCGGACGCGTTCATCCGGTGGCCGCCGCGATAGGAGCGGAAACAGCCGATGAAGCGCGCGCCGGCCAGCGCCAGATCGCCCATCGCATCGAGCGTCTTGTGGCGGGCGAACTCATTGGGGTAGCGCAACCCGCCGACATTGATGACGCGGTTGTCGTCGCCGATAACCAGCGAGTTTTCGAGCGACGAGCCGAGCGCGTAGCCGGCGGCCCAAAGCCTCTCGACGTCCTTCATGAAGCCGAAGGTGCGGGCACGCCCAATGTCGCGGCGGAAGATGTCGGGGTTGATGTCGGAGGCGAATTGCTGACGGCCGATCGCCGGACTCTCGAAATCGATCTCGACCTCGAACCGCGTGCCGTCATAGGGACGGAATTCCGCCCAGGACGCGCCGGCTTCCACGCGCACCGGCTTGACGACGCGGATATAGCGGCGCTTCACCGCCAGCGTCTCGATGCCCGCCTGGTCGAAGGCTTCGACGAACGCCATGGCGCTGCCGTCGAGTATCGGAACTTCCGAGCCGTCGATCTCGATGATGAGATTGTCGATGCCGAGGCCGAACACCGTCGCCATCAGATGCTCGACGGTGCCGATATGCGCGCCGGCCGGATCGCCAAGCATGGTGCAAAGATCGGTAGCGCCGACTTCCGCGACCAGGGCGCGGAGCTCACGGGCTTCGCCGCCGCTCGAGAGATGGAAGACGATGCCCGTATCGGCGTCGGCCGGCAGGAAATGAACGGTGACGGTCTTGCCGCTGTGGACGCCGATGCCAGTCAGCGTCGCGCGCGATTTCACTGTCGTCTGATAGTCGTGCAAGAGTAACCCCATACGCCCAAAATGCCTGCGTCCGCTCCATCGGCCTTGGGTATCTTGCAGCCAGTGAACGGTCTGGCGCTCGCATGGAATGCGGCAAAATAAGCAAGAGCACGCGGCTCTGTGTGATCGGCAGGCAGGGCTACTCCCCGAATCCCGGCAAACCGACTTTAGTCCGTGGCGAAGATAGTGGCCCGCCCTGGAGACTCCAAATCACGGTTTCTTACCCCGTGTAACCACGGGGTTTTGTTAAAAATAGATCGTAAGCGATTGTTTTTAATATATTTTGCAAAAGCAACAGGCAGACGATTTCTCGTCTGCCTGTTAACAACCGTTATATATCGTTAACGATCGGCGGTGCGCCGCATCGCTCAGTTGGCCTGGCGGCGCAGGAAGGCCGGGATTTCCAGCTGATCATCTTCCTGGACCGTGCGGGCCTGCGGCGTCAGCCGGCCCTGGTCGTCGAGCTGGCCGCGGCGCGGCGCGTAGAGCGCAGGATCCTGGCTGGCGAGGCGGCGCATCTCGGGCGCTGCCTGGCGCAGCTTCGGTTCGCGCGGCTGCGCCGGCTGGAGCCGCGCCGGCTCTTCCTCGCGGCGGGTCAGGCCGGTGGGCAGCCGCCTGATCCGCCCCACCGGCCC
>NZ_RZRX01000252.1:0-9147 GCF_003997405.1 Mesorhizobium sp. M2A.F.Ca.ET.042.01.1.1 | reverse complement strand
CCTGAGCACCACGCCCGCCTCGGCGCCGACCTTGTCACCATCCACGCCGAAAACGGCGAGGCCGGGTTGCGCGCGGTGAAGCTGGCGCACGAGCTCGGCGCCGAGGCGGGCGTGGTGCTCAGGCTCGAAACGCCGGTCGACGCGATCGAGCCGTTTCTGCCTGACGTCGCCTTCGTGACGCTGCTCGGCACCTCGATCGGCGTCAAGGGGCAGAGCCTGTCGGAAAGGGCCTGCCCGCGACTGATCGAGGCGCGCGCGCTGATGCGACAGGCCGGCCGCGAGGCCGACATCATTTTGGCAGCCGATGGCGGCATACGCCACGAGACGGTGCCGCTGCTGCGCGCCGCAGGCGCAGACACTGTGGTGCTGGGCTCGCTCGCCTTCGGTGATCCGGATCTTGCGCAACGCATGGCCTGGCTGCACGGACTGAAGGCCGCCGCCTGATGAGCACGCTTGCGCTAGCCTTCGACCTCGGCGGCACGGAGCTGCGCGGCGCGCTGATTGGGCGCGGCGGCGAGGTCGTGGCGCGCGTCTCGGAACCGACGATGACCGAAGCGGGATCGGAGGCGGTCATCGGCCGGATCATCGCGCTCGCCGACAAACTGCTGGACGACCACTCCCAAGCCAAAGTGATCGGCATCGGCGCCTGCGCGCCTGGTCCGCTCGATCCCAAGGCAGGCATCGTCATCGGACCGCCTACGCTCTCCGGCTGGCACAACGTGCCGATGATCGACATTTTGAGCCGGCAGTTCGGCCTGCCGGTGCGGTTGGAGAACGACGCCAACGCGGCAGCGCTCGGCGAATGGCGCTTCGGCGCCGGACGCGGCGCCGGCTCGCTGGTCTTCGTCACCGTGTCGACCGGCATCGGCGGCGGCGTGATCGCCGACGGCCACATCTATCACGGCCGGCGCGGCCTAGCGGCCGAGATCGGCCACATGACGATCACCGGGGAAGGCGATCGCTGCTTCTGCGGCAATGTCGGCTGCTTCGAGGCCGTCGCTTCGGGCACCGCTCTCGGGCGCCGGGCGACGCGGCTCACCGCGCCTGGCGACGGCTCGCAGTTGCGGCGGCTTTCCAATGACGGCGACGTCTCGGCCCGCCATGTCGTCGAGGCCGCGCGGACAGGGGACGCGGCGGCGCGCGACCTGGTCGAGGCGGAAGCGAAATGGCTCGGCGTCGGCTTTACCAACCTTTTGCATCTCTATTCGCCCGAGGTGATCGTCATGGGCGGCGGACTCGCCAACGGCTTCGACCTGCTGGCGCCGGGGATCAGGGCGACGATCGAGGAGCGGGCCATGCAGGCCTATCGCGACGTGCCGATCGTGCCGGCCGAGCTCGGCGACCGCGCCGGGCTCGTGGGTGCTGCCAGCCTTATCCTGTGGGAGGGCGAGCCGGGCACGGCGCTTTCGATGGTGCAGGACCAGGAGACGGGCGACGGGGCCAGCGGACCGGCCGGCGCCAGAGCCGGATGATTTCAATTGAAATCGGGAAGACGCTGACGCGACTTCAATCTGTCCGGGTTCCGTCCGGCTCGGCGGCTCAGGCCCGCTTCGGGATTTCCCTGTTCTCGAGCAGCAGCGTCAGCCCCATGGCGACGAAGTAGAGCGCCGCCACCCAGATGAACATCACGTTGAACCCGCTGGAATAATGATCGAGCACCACCTCGCGGATCGCGGCGGGCAAGCTCGAAGCGATGTGCGGGGTGAGCCCGTTCAAGCCCTGCGGCAGCAGGGCGGTGGCGTCGGCGGGAAGCTCCGCGGTCTGCCGGTTCAAGGCCCAGATCATCACCGCGCCGTTCAGCGCAAGACCGAGCGATGCGCCAAGCGTGCGCGCCTGCGTGATCAGCGAGGTCACCGCGCCAATGTCCTGCAAGGGTGCGGCTGCCTGGATCGCCACGATCAGCACCTGGAACTGCAGGCCCATCGAGATGCCGAGTGTAGCCATCATCGCCGCCAGCACCCAGATCGGCGTATGCTGGTTGATGAAGACAAAGCCTATCATCAGCAGGCCACCCATCGCCATCGCCACCACCGGCATCCATTTGTAGCGTCCGGTTGCGGCAATGACCCGTCCGGCGACGATCGAGATGACCATCGACGTCAGCGACGCCGGCAGGAACAGGAAGCCGACTTCAGCGGGACTGAGCCCCGTCAGGGTCTGCATGTAGAGGGCGAAGTAGAAGAACATGCCCAGCGTCACCGTTCCGGCAACCAGCGACACGCCCGAGACGATGCTGACCGTCGAGATGGCGAACAGCCGCAAAGGCACAATCGGCTCCCCGGCCCGCCGTTCGACCATGATGAACAAGATGATTGCGACCAGCGCAAGCAGCGGCAGCACGAAGGTGAAGGTGTCCGGCCCGGAAGGGTCAAGCACATGATAGCCCCAATAGACGATGGCCGTCGTGCCGATGGCCAGCAGTACGCCGCCGAGATAGTCGACATGGTGCTTCTTCTCGTTGAAGCGGCTGCGCATGGCGAATGCCAGCACCGCCATGACGATAATGCCGATCGGCAGATTGACCAGGAAGACCCAGCGCCAGCCGAACAGGCTGGTGATGTAGCCGCCGGCCAACGGGCCGAGCACCGAGGACAGCGCGAACACCGCCGAGCTGTAACCCTGGTACTTGGCGCGGTCGCGCGGCGAGAACAATTCGCCGATCATGGCGAAGGCGGAAACCATCAGGCCGCCGCCGCCGATGCCCTGGAGCACGCGCGCGGCGATCAGGCTCTCCATCGACCATGCCATGCCGCAGGCCAGCGAGCCCAACACGAACAGGCCGATGGCCGTCAGGACGACATTCTTGCGGCCATACATGTCGCCAAGCTTGCCGTAGAACGGCGAGACCGCGGCGGTCGAGAGCAGATATGCGGCGCCCACCCAGCCAAACAGGTGCAGATTGCCGAGCTCTCCTGCGATGGTGGGCAAGGCGGTGACGACGATCTGCATGTCGATGACGGCCATGAACATGGCAACCAGCGCGCCGAAATAGACGATCATTGTCGCAAGATCGGGCCTGGCTTCGGCCTCCACGGGCGGCGCATCCGGAAGAGTTGAGTCAAGGCTCATGGCGTATCTCCAAGGCTAGGGCGCGGTTTATGTGCTCACGGCAGATGTATGTCAACATCAAATATATGCTATTAGCATACAATTGACATCGGCATGTATTTTTGCTAGCGCGCTGCGGGATGAGCAAAGATGCTGAGCCGGGCAAGCCCGACCGATTTTCCAACCTGTGCCAGACGCATGGCGATCAGGATCTCGCCGATCTGGCGCGCAGCCATGGCCTGTCCGAAGCGGCAGCCGGGGCTGTGGCCGCCATCGATGCGGTGATGAACAAGGTGCGCCGCTCGGTCCAGCGCCGGGACTTCGGCCGGCTGATAGTGGCCCGTATCGACCCCTCGCTGGAATTGAGTCATCTCGATGCGATCATCGCGCTCAGCGCGGTCGCCAGCGACACCCCGCAGGACGAGGTGACGGTCGGCGTCATCGCTGAGCGCATGGGGATAGATCCCTCCCGTGCCAGTCGCATCTCCGCTGATCTCGTCGAACGTGGTTACGCCTTCCGCGTCGCATCGCAGCTCGATGCCCGGCGAATATGCCTCAAGCTCACCCCCAAGAGCGAGCGTCTCGTGACGGCGGTGCGCCAGACCAAATGGCGGATTTTTGCAGGATCGCTGACGCAGTGGAATGAGCAGGACCTTGTGACGTTCGCCGCTCTGCTGGAACGCTTCGCCGGTTGGACCATGGACGAAGCGGAGATGCGCAGGTCAGCCGATGCCGTCAAACAAATGATGGACGAGACGGAGCCGTCGCTCCCCCAGGCGAAATAGCCGGCAAGCCACGAGCAGCCATTTCCGAACAGCGGACCGCGCGGTCCTCCATGATCGCCGGTTCGATCGCTTTGGTCGAGCGCAAGCGTGGTCTTCGGAGCCCGTCCGCTAAAGCCACAATGGCGGCACGTCACAGACGCCAACCTCATTAAAAATGCACTGTGCTCCATTTTAATTCTTGACGTACGTAAAATTATTTCCAAACATGCGATAACGCTGATGTGATATCATCGGCGCTCTGGGAGGAGCAACGCCTGATATGAAAGAAACCCGAACCGGGCGCCTTGTGCGCGCACCAGCTTGTCTTTCCAACGCAAGCCCCGGACTCGCGTGTGTTTCGTCAGCCATGCCGTTCGCAGAACAACGAGCCGACAATCAAAAATCCGGAGGAGGAAGATATATGCGCATGTTCAATTGCCTGGCGCTCGGCGCTGGCCTGCTTGCCACGCCGCTTGCCGTGCCCGCACACGCCGAAGAGGCCAAGGTCGCAGCGATCGTCAAAGGCCTCGACAATCCGTTCTTTCAGACCATGCAGAAGGGCATCGAGGAACAGGCCAAGGCCGACGGCGTCGGTGTCACCGTGCAGGCCGCCGCCAATATGGGCGATGCGACGGGGCAGGCCGACAAGCTGACGGCCATGGCCCTGCAGGATTATGATTGCTACCTGGTCAATCCGATCAGCGTCTCCAACCTGGTGCAGGCGCTGGTGCCGGTCGCCCAAAAGAAGAAGCCGATCGTCAACATCGACTCGACCATCGATGCCGAGCAGGCCAAGGCCGCGGGCTTCGCCGTCTCGACTTATATCGGCACCGACAATGTCGCCGCCGGCGCGCTGGCCGGCGAGGAGATGCTGAAGCTGGTGCCGAAAGGCTCCAAGGTGGCGCTGGTCGCCGGCATCGTCGGCGACGTCGGCTCGAACGCGCGCATCAAGGGCTTCAAGCAGGCGGTCGAGGGTAAGCTGGACGTGGTGGTCATGGTGAGCGCCGACTGGGATCGCGAGAAGGCGCTGACTGCTGCCACCGACATCCTGGCCGCGCATCCTGATCTCGCCGGCTTCTTTGCCGCCAACGACATCATGGCGCTCGGCGTCGAGCGGGCCGTGCAGACGTCCGGCAAGGACGTCAAGGTGATCGGCCTCGACGGCATTGTCGACGCGCTGAAATCGGTCGCTGCCGGCGAACTCACGGCCACCGTCGCGCAATACCCCTATGTGGTTGGCGCGATGGGCGTCGAGGCGTGCAAGCTTGCCGCCATGGGCAAGGAACTTCCCGCCAACGTGCCTGCGCCGGTTCTCCTCATCAACAAGGACAATGCGGAAGCCTCGCTGAAGAACTTCCCGCGTCCAGGCGGCGACTATCCGGATCCCTTGCGCGAGATGCTGAAGTGAGCCTTCCAGCCGACAACGCGCCCGCCTCCCGACAGGCGGGCGTCCACGAGGAGAGCCGTCCCTCCCTGGCGGCTCTCCTCATCGATCCTTCCTTCTGGGCCGACTGGGCATCCGTCGTCGGCCTGGTCGGTCTCGTCGTCCTGTTCGGCATCACCTCGCCAGTCTTCCTCAGCGTCGCCAACATGCAGGCGATGCTGCTTGCCGCGGCGATCCTGGTGGTGCTGTCGATCGGCCAGACCTTCGTTGTCGCCACGTCCGGCATTGACCTCTCGCTCGCAGCCTCCGTCATGCTCGGCGCGGTCATCCTCGGCCTGGTCAATGCGGCGGGTCTCGGCATCTTCGCCGCCTGCGTGCTCGCGGCGCTCGCCACCAGCGCCATAGGCTTCGTGAACGGCGTGCTGATCACCGCCGGGCGTATTCCCGATTTCGTCGTGACGCTTGGCACGCTCTCCGGCATCACTGGTCTTGGCCTCATCCTGTCAGGCGGCGAGCCGACCATGGTGGGCTCGACGTTCCTGCTCAAGCTCGCGTCAGGCTATCTCGGGCCGTTCGGCTATCCGGTCTGGGTGGCGATCGCGGCCGTCCTTGTCGCGCATGTTGCGCTCTACCACACGCGGTTCGGCGTGCATCTGCTTGCCACCGGCGGCCAGGCCGAGAGCGCCAGCGCGCTCGGCATTCGCACGAACCGCGTCAAGATCGCGGCCTATACGATCTCCGGCTTCTGCGCCGGCATCGCGTCGATCCTTCTGGTGGCGCGCATCGGCTCGGCCGAGCCGCAGATCAATACGAGCCTGCTCCTGAACTCCGTAGCGGCCGTGGTGCTGGGCGGCGTCAGCCTCTTCGGCGGCCGCGCCAGCATCCTGGGACCCGCCATCGGCGCGCTGATGCTGACGGCCCTCGTCAACGGGCTGACGCTGCTCAGCGTCTCGGCCTTCTATCAACCACTTGCCGTGGGCGTGATCGTGGTCCTGGCGGCGCTGATCATGCGATATCAGAAATGAGCTTCGTCAATCACATCGCGCCTTCCGAGGCGATCCTCGCCTGCCAGGGACTGAGCAAGCATTTCGGCGGCATCCGCGCCTTCACCGATGTCGGGTTTCAAGCCCGGCGAGGTGAGGTCACCGCGGTGATCGGCGACAATGGCGCCGGCAAGTCGACGCTCATCCGTTGTCTGGTCGGCGTGCATGTGCCCGACGGCGGCACGATCTATTTCGACGGCCGCCAGCACCCGTTCTCCAATCCGGACGAGGCGCGCAAATCGGGCATCGAGACCGTGCACCAGAACCTGGCTCTGATCGACGAATTGACGGTGGCGCAGAACCTTTTCCTCAACCGCGAGATCGTGCGCCGCATCGGCCCGTTCGCCCTGCTCGACCGCAAGGCGATGAAAGAGCAGGCGCGCGCCATGCTGTCGCGGCTGTCGATCAACGTGCCGTCCGTGACCCAGCGCGTCCGGCGTCTCTCGGGCGGCCAGAGGCAGGCGATCTCGATCTGCCGCGCGGCGGGGTCCGGCGCCAAGCTGGTGGTTATGGACGAGCCGACGGCGGCGCTTGGCGTGCAGGAAACGGCAAATGTCGAGGCTCTTATCCGCAAGCTGCGCGAGCAGGGCGTAAGCGTCATCTTGATCAGCCACAATTTCGATCAGGTGCGACGGCTCTCCGACCAGATCTGGGTGATGCGCGCCGGCAAGATGGTGGCGACGGTGCGATCCTCCGACACCACCGGCAACGAGCTCGTGGCGCTGGTGACCGGCGCGGCGTGACCGCCGCGCCGCGCATGGAATTTGAAACAAACTAGCGAAGGAGTTTGCCGTGTCGCTGATCCGTGTCGGGCTTGTGGGTCTTGGAGAGGTGGCGCAATCGATCCATCTGCCGGTGCTGGCTGACCAGCGCGACCGCTGGGTCATCGCCGGCGCCCATGACGTATCGCCGAGCCTGGTAAAGCTCATCACCTCGCAATACCCAACCGCAAAGGCCTATGAAAGCGCCGAGGCGCTGATCAATTCGCCAGACATCGACGCGGTCTTCGTGCTCTCGTCGGACGACACGCACAGCCGCTTCGTCCGCGCCGCGATCGCAGCCAACAAGCATGTCCTGCTCGAAAAGCCCGCCTGTCTGACGGTGCGCGAGATCGACGAGCTGATGGCGCTGAGCAAGGATTACAAAAAGACGATCTTCGTCGGCTACATGCGCCGCTACGCGCCGGCCTATCTGGCGGCGCGAGACGAGTTGCCGGCGCACGAAGACATCACCCATGTGCGCATTTTCGACCTGATCTCGGAAGGCCGGCATTTCCTGAAGAAGAGCCAGAATATCCTCTATCCGCGGGACATTGATCCGGCGATCCTTGAGCGCGGTGCCGAGGAGCGCGACGCGCTGATCCGCGAGGTGGTTGGAAAAGACGCCTCGGCCGAGCTCGTGCGCGCCTATCGCGGCCTGACCGCGCTCTCCTCGCACCACATCTCGGCCATGCGCGGCTTGATTGGCGAGCCGCGGCGCGTGGTGGCGGCGCACCGCACCAATGGCGGCGCCAACACCAGCGTCACCTTCGATTATGGCCACTTCGCCTGCCTCTATGACGCGGTGGTCGACGATCTCGGCCTGTTCGATGCCATGATAGAGGTTCGCTCCAACACCAAACGGGTACGGATCATCTACGACACGCCCTATATCCGCAGCCTGCCGACGCGCCTGGAGGTGACCGAGGCCGGGCCGCTCGGCCCGGTGACGAAGGCCTTCGGACCGCTCTATGGCGATGCCTTCTCCAACGAGCTGGAGACATTCCACCGCCACATCATGGAGGGCACCAAGCCGGTCACCGACCTGGCGGACTCACGACGCGACCTTGCGCTGATGGCCGAGATCATCGCGCGAATGAGAGAGAGCGGCGGGAACTAAGGTCGTCGGCCGCGACATGCAGGCGGTCAGATCCCGCTCGGGGTCCGACCAGCAAGCCTTGCGATATGGCTTTTTTGACGGACACAGAGGCACACACGCCATCATCAACGAACCCACCGATCGTTCTTGTCAGCGCGACGGAGATGGCGAGGGCACCATGTGGCTGCCCCCGCCAGAGGCATCAGCGATCGGCGCTTCAAGTCACCCTGCGTTCCTGAATTGAAAGCCGCTGAGCACTTGCTCGTTGGGATCGATCGCACCCAGATTCTTGACGATCCGGAATCGACCGCTCTGTGCCTGCGCGATGTACATGTTCATGCGAACATGGTGCTGGCCGGGAACCATCTCGGCCGGACCGCCTGGGCCTTCGGCGATCCGCACGTGATCGAGCGCCTGTATAACCGCATCTCGCTCGACACTGCCTGCTTCCTTCACCGCAGCTTCCCACATCTTGATTGCCCGGTAGTGGCCGGTGCACCCGCTGCCCGCGGTCAAGGTGGCGCCGCCCGGGAACCGCTCGCTATAGCGGCGCAAGAGCGCGCGGCCGAACGGTTCGTCGAGCTCCTGGTAGTAGTCGAGGCAGCTGTAGAGGCCCTCGATCTGCTCGGACGGCACCAGATTAAAGAAGTTCTCGTCGAAGTAAGTGCAGACGATTCTGCCGCCGCGTTTGCCGAAACCCGCCTTGTGCAGTTCTTCGAGGAACGGCGTCAGGCCCGGCGGGACAATGGTGTTGAAAACCACGTCGGTGCCGCTGGTCATGATCTGCTGCACCGTCCGCCGGAAATCGACGGTGTCGAGCGGGAAATACTCCTCGCCGACGATCTCGCCGCCATTCGCGTGCACCGCCCGACTGGCGGCCTTGTTGAGCAGATGCGGCCAGATGTAGTCAGCCGACGGCAGATAGAACCGCTTCGCCCCGGTGCTCTTCATCAGCCACGGGATCAGCGGGTCGACCTGCTGCGCGGGCACGGGGCCCGTGCAGAAGATCAGGGGATCATTTTCCTGTCCCTCATACTGCTCGGTATAGATG
>NZ_RZRX01000251.1:0-9194 GCF_003997405.1 Mesorhizobium sp. M2A.F.Ca.ET.042.01.1.1 | reverse complement strand
GATTGCGACGGCGGCAGCGGCGCGTCGACCGAAGGCGCGGCCGAAACGGCCGGCGCCTCGACGCGGGGCGCCGGCGCGCCATTGCCGGCCGGCACGACATTTTCCGGCGGCAGCGTCACATCGGGGACGGCCGGCAGGAACTCGGATTCGATCTCGGTGATCTTGGCCTGCACCGCCTTGCGACGGCCGATGGCGGCCTCGACCGTGATGTTCGGATTGGCCTGGAGGACGCGGTCCAGCGCGGCAAAGGCCGATCGATAGACCTTCTCTCGGAACGCCCGGTCTTCGGCATTGCCTTTCTCGAAGGCATTGCGGATAGCTTTCTCGATGGGGTCCAAGCGAGCTCCCTCTGCGCGTTCGCTCACAGTTCCCTGATCGTTAGCCGCAGGCGGCCAATCGATCAACGGGCGAGCGGCTGCCTTGCCGGCGTATCCAATGCCATTTCGGGGTTTTTTGCTGGAGAATCAACATTTTTCGTCACGAACGCTCCGGGCGATGCAGCCGTGGAGCAGCCGGCTTGGACGCCACCGCGCGCCGCGGCCGCTGCCGTTGCGCGGTAACCGTAGATGGGAATTGCCGGCAAAGAGGCCGGAATTCGCCGCTGCCCATCTTGAATTAGCGAGCGGTTGAGTCTATCACGCAGCCCATTCTGGAAGCCTCACGCTTCCCGGGCCGCTTTAGCTCAGTTGGTAGAGCACATCATTCGTAATGATGGGGTCGCGTGTTCGAGTCACGCAAGCGGCACCAGTTCAATTCAGAAAACGCATTAAAATCAACCACTTGGCTAATCGCCATGATCATCAGTCCACCCTAAAGTCCACCCTTGCCGCGTCGCTGGGCTCCGCTGCTATCTGCGCCCATGCAGCTGGTCGTTCTCTTTCTTCGCGGCCTCGCGCCTCTTGTCGATCCAGGCGGCGAGGTCATCGAGGTGGACCCCTGTCGCCGCCTTCTGGCTCGGTTCGATCCTGACCACAGTCAGATCAATGTCGCCGCTGTTGACCTTCCGCATGAATTGCTGCGGCGTGAGGTGGCTGAAATAATCGCGGCAGACCTTCTCAACCGGAATGACCGCCGCGCCATCGTACTGCGCCATAAGCAGAAAGTCGGTTCTCATGTTCAGTTCAGCGCTCCAAGGCTGAGATTGGCAACCGCTCGGACCTTGCCGAAGTTCCGGTCCAAACCTTCAAGCGATCCGTCTAGCCACGCCTCTGCTTTGGCGCGCGCCGCTCGGTCACTGGAACCGGCAAGGATGGCCTCGGCCAGTTGATTGGCGCTGGCGCTTATGGCGTCAACCGCAGCTAGTTCGGCTTCGACGGTCATGCTTTCCGGTAGTGCATAGTTCCAGGAGCGCGCGAAGGCAACGGCAGCATCGAAGGCGGAAGCGAGAATGTCTTGCATGGTCGTGTCCCTTTGGCTGGTTCGTGTATGAATATCTTTTTTAGATAATCTGTTATCCGCAATGGTCAACCAACAAAAGGCGGTTGTCAAGCCATTTTGGATATCATATTATCTTTTTTAGATATCCCTGAGAGGAACGCGAGAATGATCAATGCAGAACAGATGCGCGCCGCCAGGGCACTGCTCGACTGGACCAGGGACACCCTTGCGGAAAAGTCTGGGGTGTCCGCGCCGACAATAAAGCTTATGGAGACGCGCGGCACAGAGCGGAGTGTAATAGCTACGGTGAATGCGGTTCAGATGGCGCTTGAGGATGCCGGCGTAGCATTCATACCGGAGAATGGCGGAGGCGCTGGGGTGCGCCGCAGGGAGCCGAGCCCGCCAAGGAACCATTCTTAGCGGGCTCACCCCCTATC
Source organism: Mesorhizobium sp. M2A.F.Ca.ET.042.01.1.1 (assembly GCF_003997405.1). Classification (NCBI taxonomy): domain Bacteria; kingdom Pseudomonadati; phylum Pseudomonadota; class Alphaproteobacteria; order Hyphomicrobiales; family Phyllobacteriaceae; genus Mesorhizobium; species Mesorhizobium sp. M2A.F.Ca.ET.042.01.1.1. Next base: position 7,380 of record NZ_RZRX01000251.1, on the reverse strand, counting down.
AGTGTAATCGCCCCAGCGCGTATTCAAACGGCGAAACGTCCACGCCGTGCGCGCTCCTCCACCCGGCATCAACGGCACGGTTGATTTGCGTCGCCGGCAAGCCCGTAGCCAGGCCCGTCGCATTGATGACCGACTTGACGAACTGCTTTCGCACCACGCCCGTTTCGAGGAACTTCGCGATCTCCACCATCGGCGTTGCGATCTCTTTCGTGATCGCACCATATGAGCCGCCGCCGTCGAAGCCCTGGAGCGGGCTGGCGATATCGCGCACGCCTGGGATCGTCGCCATGACGGAAAAGCCGGTCTGCTTGGCGAGGAAGGCAAGCCAGCCCTCATCGTCCTCGCCGTCGCCGCCCGTGGGCAACTGACCCTTGATCGCCGCGCCTATCACCGCCTCCAGGGTGAACAGGAAAGCCATGTCCACGGTCCACGAAAGCGCCTCAGCCGCCGACCGGCCGGAAAGACCCTCCTCACCGATTAAACGCTTGGCCTTGCCCGTCCGCTCATAGGCGACGTTGAATTTGGCGAACATGTACGAGCCGAGCGCCGTGAACAGCCTCACAACGTCATTCTGGCGCGCGGTGCGCGAAACCGATCCGCGCTCGACCGCCGAGCGATCGGCGAACAGGCCCGACGCCTGGGCGCGCTTCACCAGATCGTCAGCATGCGCAATCGCCTTCGCTTCATCGTTGCCGTACTTCCGCAAGCCCTGCCGATAGCCGGCAAGCCATGTGGGAACGTCGGCGAGATACCATTGCGTTTTGGTCATCAGCCAGAACGCCATAGGCCCAAGGATTTCCGACTTGATCTCGCCCCAGCGCGTCGCGGCCGGGCCTATCTTGGGATCATTGTAGAAGTCGAAAATATCCTTGTTGAACGTGGTTTGCCTGGACGCCATGAACGGCGACTTGGCCGCGATGTCGCGGGCGGCGCTGATCGGGTTCTTGGCCGCTTGCATGATGCCTACGGCCATATCCTTCTTGCCGACAACGACCATCGACTGAGACAGGCCCACTACCTGGAGGGCAACCGTCGACAGGTTGAACGCCAGCTTGGCGGCGGTGAAGTTAGATTTCAGCAGGCGAGCCGAGCGGCCGACCAGATCGGCCGACTTCACCTCGCCTTCCGCGACATCCTTCAGCCAGATTTCCAGCGCGTCGAAATCCGCTTGCTTGCCGGCGTCCATGAAAGCGCCGCGCACGTCCTCGCTCTGGAGAATGCGCCATGCATTCGACACCGGCTCGCTAAGCTCCAGGTCATAGATCACCTGATTGACGTGACGGTGCAGCACCGACATATCAAGCTCGACATCGCGGCCCGAGGACTGCGCGCGTTCCTTGAGGTGGCCTTGCCGCGTCTGGGCCTTGCCGAAGCGGCCGGCCTGGATCGAGGCGGCGATGTCCTGGGCGGCGTCGTCGCGCGCCAAAGACGACAAGCGAGGATCATATTTGAGCGGGTAATAGCCGCCCTTCAACGTCTTGCCGCCGATCTCGACCGGCGACGCCTCGACCCATTGCGGTTCGACGCCCGTCGCTCGCCGCTCGCGCGCCGCGATATCGTCCTTGAACGATCCGACATAATCCCAGACCGATTGCACGAAATCGGCGTCGCGCGCGTCGAGCGCCTGGAGCACGGCGGCAATCTGGGGCTCCGTAAAGGATCCCCGAACGCTGGTATCAGTGAGCCGCGAGCGGTTGCCGTCGTTGCCCAGGTTGAGCGCGACCGCGATCCGCTCCCACTTCGAAAGCGAATAGCCAAGTTCCGGGATGAACTCGCGAACCGCCATGCGGCGGCGTTCCTCCTTGGTGTAGACGGAATAGAGCTTTTCCAGATCGACCGCGGCCTTTTCCTTCCGCACGATAAGCCGGTTCTGGGCTTCATCGATCGGCGTCTTGATGTTGCGGTACGCCGCGCCCTGATCCTCAAAACCGTCGATCTCGCGCAGGATCGTACCGGCGTTCAGCACCAGGTCAAAGAACTGGCGCACGCCATGGCGCAAGCTCTCGCCCTTGGTACGCACGCGAGCGGGCGGGCGCTTCTTCATGTTCTTGTCGAAGGCCGCAACAATGTCGGTCTTGACCGCATCCAACTCCCGCTGCTTTTGCGCATCGATCAGCTTGTTCCAGCGCGTCGCCAGATGCTCCAGGTTCTTCAAGCTATCGAGCACGCCGCGCAACTCCTCGACCGGCAAGGTCTTGTAGGGCCGGCGCGCGGCGTCCTTCAAAACGGCGTCGGGAATGGCAAGCTCGTTTTCGCGCCCCATGGCCGTCATCGCCGCGACGAAATTGTTCAGCGCGCCGCGCCGGTCCTCAGCGGCGGCGCTCAGCTTGCGGAAATCGTAGCGGTCAAGGATTTCATCGATCGCGCCCAGGTAATCGATCCGGGCATTCTCGCGCCGGCCAGCGCCCGCGATCCGTTCGCGCATCGCCTTCTTGCCGAGCTTGGCGACGTAGTTTTCGCCCTTCTCGACCTCAGCGCCGACCGCCTTCGCTTCCATGTAAAGCGCGTGATTGTAGAGTTGCGCGCGCTTGGTATCGATCAGCTTCGCGACCAGATCGTTATAGCCGAGCGATGTCGTCGTGCGCTCGCCGCCCTTGATCGTATAGGCGTTGCCCGACTTGCTGACAGCCTGCCGATCGGCAACGGTGAATGTCGATTGCGTCGTTTCGAACTTCGCATTGTGCGCCTCGATCGCCGCCGCGACGGCATCCGACGACGCCTTGCCCTTGGACGCGGCGCGCGCCTTGGTCTCAATGCGGCGACGTGCCGCATCGAGCCAAACCTTTTCCCGCGCCAGCATTGCGCCCAGGCGCGCCGCCTCTTCGCCGGCCTTGCGTTCTGCCGCGAGGAACCGGCTCGCGTTGGTCGCGTCGCGGACCCTCATGCGCGCCATGGTGAGCCGCGCCGTCGCGCGCGCGTCCTTTGCCGTCATGCCGACGCCGGTCCCCGCGACCTCGATCACGGCGTTCAGTTCGGCCGCGATCCATTGCGCGCGCTTGTCACTGTGGATCGCGTTGATCGCCTCAGCCTCGATAGAGCCGTCATTCAGCACGTCGCCGTGCCGCTCACGCATGACCTTATCCGTTTCGGCCTCGATCGCTTCCTTGCGCGACGGAGCCTTCTCGAGCGCCTGGATTAACTCGTCGCCACTGCCGAAGCCAAACCAGCCTGCCGCCTCGTCGGGGTCAAAGCCGCCGTCAACCGTGTAGATCGTTTGCATACCGCGCGGGAGTTTTTGCAGCACACCCTCACCATAGCGTTCGACAAGAATTTGCCTGGATAGGCGCATCTCGGGAACGCCTTCTGGCTTGCCGCCCTCGCCCAGCCAACGGCGATTGCCCATCCACTCCAGGGCGCGATAGTAGCGATAGGCATTTACGTCCCGCTCAACCTCCTCTCGAACCTTGGCGCGCTCCTCCTTAAACCACTTCTCTTGCGCTCGCTTCACCGGAGCCATAGCCTCACGCAACAGCCGCGCCTTGGCGTCATCCTCCGCCTGATCGCGCAGCTTGAGCAGCGACGCGAACTCGCCGGGCGTCAGGCCCATTTCCTCAGCCGTGGCGAAGACCGGCCCACGATCGCCGGCCTCCTGCTTGGCCTTGGCGATCTCATCGTCCGAGGCAATCATGCGGTCTAACACCTCGCGCAGATCGTCCGAGACGTTGACGTTGAGACCGGCCAGCCGGCGATAGACCGAGATCAGCCACGCGCGGAACTTCTCGAAAGCACCGCGGAGTTCGATCGAAGGCGCTTTGCCTTCCATCAGGTAGCTTTCGAAGCCCCTCGCCCACTGCTCTTGCATGCCGACATCAACGGCGGCGTCTTTCATCAGGTCGCCGGTCGTGCCGTTGGCGAGGACCGCGTTCACGTCTTCGGCCGTCACCGCGACATCGGGCATGACGCGCGCGCCATCTTTCGCCACGGCGGCGGCATTCTCGCCCCACCACGCCTTGACGCGTTCCATGTCGCCTGCCGCGTGCTCCTCGCCCTTGTCGGCCAGATCGCGCAGCACGGTCAGGAAGTAGTGCCCGCTTTCGTGCAGGAAGGTCGACAGGTCCGCGCCTTCAAACAGGCGAACGATCGTATCACCATTGCCGACGCCGCCGCCTGGGAACTGGATCGCGCCGCGATTGCCGCGCACATCGCCCGATTGCCCATACTGCTTGCCGGGCTCTGCCTGATCGGCCTCGATCGCCTCACGGATTTTCGCGTCGCTGTCATCGAGCGAGACGCCGAGGCCGTTCAGATACGCCTCAATCTGATCAAGCTGGGCGGCGTGATCGGCCGCAGCTGCGTCGACAGGAACGGCGTGATCCGCTTCGCCGCGCATTTCACGGCCGATCGCATCGAGCAGCGCTTTGCCGATGTTCGGCACTTCCCGGCCTTCCCGCACCGCGTTGCGGTATTCGGTCGCGACCGGATCGTTCGCCAGATAGCCGGCGTCAATCGCCGCCTGGGCGACATCATCGAGCCCGTGCTTTTTGCCGTCCGCCGTGGCGAACATGTCGCGCACGCCGGCCAGAGCGCCGCGCGCGATCTTGAGCGTCTTCTTGCCCTTGCGCTTGATCGTGGCGGCATCCATGGCCCGGATATCGCCGCCGACATCGTTGATCCCGCCATAGTCGGAAATGAACTCCAGGAGCGAAGGCCCCTTGTCGACCAGACCGGCAGAACGTTGGGCGCGGGCTTCCGCGAGCGTCCTATTCAACGCGTCAACGTCGCGGAACTGTATCCCGGTCGGAAGCTCGCCGCGCACCTGGGGCAGCGGATAAGCCTTCATGAAGTCTTCCAGCGTGCGGCCGGCGCGCTCCGCCATCACCCGGTAGAAAGCCGGGTAAAGCGTGGCCTCATTCGTCGCTACATCGGTCGACCGGCCGGCCTCGCGCAGCCTGGAGACCATCGTGTCATAGATCACCTGTTCATGTGACCGCGTGGCCTCCTCATGCATGCGCGCGTCTTCCGCCGCCGCCCAGGCTTCATCGAGCGCGTCTTGCACCCGTTCGTTGAATTGCTTCGCCTCGACCGCCGTAAACTCGTTGGGATCGAACCGCATGTTTTCCATAAGGAAAGCATCGTGCTCGGAACCGGCCATCTTGGCGGCATAGGTTGCGGTCGGGATTTTCAGATCGCCGCGCGCCGCAAGGGCAACGTCCAGGTCTTCACGCGACACGCCGTCAAGCTGATCGACAAGCTCATGAGGATCGACGCCGATCCCCTGGAAATAGGTCGTGAACTGATCGGCCGGGATATAGACATTTTCCACCGGCCCGTTCGCCGTCGCGGCCTCGACAAACTGGCGGAACGTGTCGGGCGAGCGATTGCGCAGCGCCGATGCCTGGGCGTTGGCGCTGATATCCGCGAGCTTCTGTTGCGTCTCCGGTGCTTTCTCAACCGCCGAACGCATGCGATGGAAGCGGCCCGGTAGCGCCGCCTCGAATGCCGCCTTGCCGGCCTCGACCAGCGCGCCGACGATGCCGCCAGAGGTGAAGTTGTCAATGACCTGATCGAAAACACTCTTGTCTGGCGCATAGAGGTTCTGGGCAATTGCGTTCTGCATGATTTGCTGAACAGCCTCTTGCCCGCCTTCAGCCGACGCCTGGAGACCAACCGACCGCAGAAACGATGCGATGCCGGCCTTGACCGGGGACGACAGAAGCCGCTCGACCGGGATTGCGTCCGTCATGCCCGGAAGGATGCCGTAGAGCGCTGCGATCGTCTGAGTATCCTCGTCCGCCCCAGCCTGCCGGGCGTTAGTCGCCGCCTCGCCAGCACCAAGAGCGCCGCCGTATGCCGCCGCTCCGTAGCCGCCAGTAAGCATGCCGACGCCGATGACAGTCAGCAGCGATCCCAGCCCTCCGCCTACTTGCCTCCCCAGGCTGTTTTCCATGCCGGGCGCGGCGGGCAGGATCGATTGGCCGAACTCCTGGGTTTTCTCGCCGCCACTCTGTAGCGCTTCCGACGCGACCTTGAGCGCAGGCGCGAACATTGGCCCCAGAGCTTCGATTGCATCGGCCGGCGTCATGTCGCCGCTGATCACGTCGGAAAGGATCGATTGCGCGAATTGAGGGTTGATGTCGCCTTGCGTCGCGATCCTGTTGCGGATAGCGGCGATTTCATCCGGCTTCATGTTTTGCGCTTGGCTGATCGCACTGGCGAGAGCGTTGCGCGGTGCCGGGTTTGCCGGCGTCAACAACTGCCCCGTGCCTTCCAGCGCCATGCCAGCGCCCGAGACAGCGCCGCCCGGAATGCCCTTAGGCACTTCTACGATGTTCTTTCCAAGCCGCTCCCACCACGACAGATTGGCAAGATCGTCCTTGGCAACGGTCGCGTTGTCAGGATTGCGCAGCCAGTCCGCCAGCTTGGGCGACTGAGACAGGATCGTTGCGTTCTTGCTCTCCTCGATCTTTTGCTGAAAGACGTTGCGATATTCCCGCACCATCGGCAGCGGCGGAACAGGGTTGCCCGTCACCTTGCCGAACTCGTTCGCAAGATGCATGTCGCCCGCCGCCTGATCGGGCTGTTCGTCTTGCGAACCTAGTACGATCTGGGCTGCGCCAGCGTTGTTCTGTTCTTGCTTGGCCTTCCAAGCATTGTAGTCCGCGATTGTGGGCAAGGGTCGATCTCCTTTGGAGCGTGTTTCTAGGGGTGAAGTGCGAGGCGATAGCCGCCGTTGCGGCCAAACCTGAGAACGGAAATCCCGATATCACTCAGCTGTGTGTTGAGAGCCCTGACCGCGCGCCCAAGAGCGAGATACATGCGCGTGGGAGACGGCCCGCCGTCAGGATCATCGGCGTACATGGCGTCAAACAGTCTTTCGGTGTTGACGGGCAGTCCCTTGCCTTTCCAGACCGCCACCAAGAGCGCGGCTTGAATGCCCCTGATCCCCTTTGAGGCAAGGAGATCGTCCAACTCGGGCACGGCCACAGCGGCCTTGCAGCAAGGGCACGATGTCATTTGTAGCCGCGCCTCTTGGCTTCCTTTATCGCGGCTCGAACAAGGCGAGGATCATTGCCGGCACCGTGACTTTCAAGGCTCGCGACGACACCGGGACTGATCAACTCAAGATCCCTGATGAACTGCCTGGCAACTCCAAGGTCAGCCTCAGTCACGCCCGAGGCTGTCAGTTCGGACATACTGGCGGTAAAGCCGGCTTCGATCTGTTCGGGCGACGGCGGAGTGAAGCTATCCGCGCTCTGGCGAACGATGGTGAATGCTTCCTCAATCGAAGCCGGGTCCGTGCCGGCCGCGCGGAAGTCCTCGCTCAGCGCTGCCGCTGCCGTCTTCAAGGCACCGGCCCGCTCAGCGTCACCCTCCTTCATCGCGTCGATCGTTGCTTGGTCCAAGCCGCCGCCAACAACGCGCTCGTAGTCAACGTCCATG
>NZ_RZRX01000250.1:0-9365 GCF_003997405.1 Mesorhizobium sp. M2A.F.Ca.ET.042.01.1.1 | reverse complement strand
ATGCGGTGGCGGTAGGGCGGCGGGCAGGAAAGCCAGCCGCCGCGCACGCCGGCGGCGACCGACTTCGACAGGCCGCCAGCGACGATGGTGCGCTCGGGCGCATATTCGGCCAGCAACGGTGTCGGATCGTCGGTGAGCTCGCCGTAAAGATCGTCCTCGACCAGCGCGACATTGTACTCGCGCGCGATCCGAGCGATCGCCTGGCGCCGCTCCGCCGACAGCGTCACAAGCGTCGGGTTCTTCGCGGTCGGCATCAGGAACATCACCTTTGGGTGTTTCTGGGCGCAGACGCGCTCGAAATCATCCGGGTCGATGCCGCTGTCGTCAGTCGAGACCAGAGCGATGCGTCGCCCGATCAGCCCGGCGCTGCGCGCGATCTGCGAATAGGTGAGGTGCTCGAAGACGACGTAGTCGCCAGGCATGGTCAGCGCCGCGATCGCCGCCATGACCGCGGCATGCGTGCCAAGCGTCGGCACGATCGAATCGGGCGAGGGGCGGAAGGCGTTGCGAGCCAGCCAGCGGCTGCCCGCCTCGTACCAGCGTTCGGGAAAATCACGCGTGTAGCTAGAGATTTCGTGCGGGTGCTCCTGCGCCGTGCGCGCCAGGATGTCGGCGATCACAGCACCCTGGCCGACATCGGGCGCGGCGGTGCTGTCGAAGCGCAGCTTGCCGCTCGGCGCGTCGATGGGGCGCGTACCTTGCAAGCCAGGTTCGACCTCGGGTTTCGGCGCCTCGGCGCGCTGGCCGAGCACATAAGTGCCGCGACCGACCTCGCCGCTCACCAGACCGCGTTCACGCAGCAGCTGATAGGCCCTGCCGATGGTGCCGACAGTCGTGCCGATGTCATAGGCAAGGTCGCGCTGCGGCGGCAGTTTTGCACCGGCATCGATGACGCCCTTATCGATATCTGACTCAATGCTGTCAGCAAGACGCTGATAGAGCGGACCGGAGCCAGTGGAGAGGTCAGGGAGCCAATTTGTCATGGTGACAATTTTCTATATTGCGCCACGCGATGAGTCAATCCATATCGAACCCGCGATTGGAAACGTACAATCGAGACAAGGCAGAACGACAATGGATACAATTGATACAATTCGCTATGCTCGCACGGCTTTTGGCCCGCAAGCCGAGCCCTTGGCCCATCGCGGCTTTGTCGGCCGGATGGTGATTGTGCTCCGTTCCGTCGCCAGGCAGATCGACCGCATGCTCGAGCGTCGGCGCGGCCGCCTCGCGCTGCTTGAGATGACGGACGAGCAGCTCAAGGATATCGGCATCTCGCGCTGCGATGCCCATCGCGAAGGCATCAGGTCGTTCTGGGAGTGATGCCCGTCGTCGAATGGCAACCTATCGGCGGCCCGATTGAACGCGGGTTGCGGGTTTCCCCCGCATCCGGCCGATGCCGTGGTCGATCAGCACGGCAAGCACGCTCAATCCGACGAACAGCGCCGTGACGCCCACAGCCGAAACGGCGACGCTGGCCGCGCCGTTCTTGGCCACGTCGAGGAACGGGTAGGGCACTTCGCCGGCGAAGGGCGCGCGGATCAACGCATAGGCGAGATAGGCCAGCGGATAGATCATCCACCAGGAGATATCGCGCCAGCGCGTCGAGCCATCCGCGCCGGCAATGAGCCACCACAGCAAGAAGATCAGCGGCGTGACGTAGTGGAGCAGGATGTCGCAAAGCAGGAACAGGCCCTGTGGTTGCCAAAGCCCTGCCAGCACGGTCGCGTAGACGATGAAGACCAGCGTGATGGACACCGCGACGCCGGCGCGCATGCGCTGCCCGGCGAAGGCCGGGAACCAGGCATAGCCGGTGGGTGACAGCAGCGAAGCATGCACCATCACAGCCGCGATGTTGGTCAAGATGGTGAAGAAACTGAGAAGAAAGACGATCGAGCCTAGCAGGCTGCGCCCGGCCGCCATTGACGCCGGAATGGTGATCGCGGCCTGCAGGACAAGCGCAATCAGCCCGATGACCAGTCCCGCGATCTGCAGGAACCGGCCCATGGGCGGCCTCAAGCGGTAGCCGCGCAGGACGGGTTTCCGGCCTGCCATCTGGCGATGTCGGAGCCGATGCGGGCGCCGAGCGGCTCGTTCATCAGCGGCCCGAACACGTCGACGCGGCTGGAGTTGCCCTGCGCCTGCACGACCAGCAGCGGCTTGCCGCCATAATGCTTGGCGGGCACCAGCAGGAAGCGCGGCGTGCCGCTGTAGGAATTGAGCTCATTGGCCATCTGGTAGGGCTTGAAGGCCGGGTCCTTGCTGGCGATCCAGCATTTATGCGCCGAAATGGCGACCTGTTCCATGGCAAGCAGCGAGGCGCTTTTGCCCGAGGGAACCGGCGTCGTCTTGGGGCTGGACTGGCAGGAAGCCAAGGCGAGCCCGGCGGCGGCCAGGAGAGCAAGGCGAACGATCGTCGGTCTCATGGTCAGTCCGCCCCCGCGTTCCGATAGGATTGTTAAAGGATCAAGCCGCGAGGCCGAGCGCGCTTTCGAATAACGCGCGTCCATCATTGCCGCCATGCGCCGCCTCGATCAGGTTTTCGGGATGCGGCATCAGACCGAGCACGTTGCCCTTGTCGTTGACGATGCCGGCAATATCGTTGATCGAGCCGTTGGGATTGGTGCCTTCGGCGTAGCGGAACACCACCTGGCCTTCGCCTTCGAGCCGGGCGAGCGTCTCGGCGTCGGCGAAGTAATTGCCGTCATGATGCGCCACCGGCGAGCGGATGATCTGCCCGGGCTTGTAGTGCCGGGTGAACATGGTGTTGGCGTTGGCGATCTCGAGCTTCACCTGGCGGCAGACGAATTTCAGCGAGGCGTTGCGCATCAGGGCGCCGGGCAGCAGTCCCGCCTCGACCAGGATCTGGAAGCCGTTGCAGACGCCGATAACGGGCACCCCCTGGGCGGCCTTTTCGGCCACCGCCCGCATCACCGGCATGCGCGCCGCGATCGCGCCGCAGCGCAGGTAGTCGCCGAAGGAGAAGCCGCCGGGGATGGCGATCAGGTCGACATCGGGGATCTCGGTGTCGGTCTGCCAGATGGTCGCTGGCGCCTGGCCGGAAATCTTGGTCAGCGCCGCGATCATGTCGCGGTCGCGGTTGAGGCCAGGCAGGAGGACGACGGCTGATTTCATGTCAGGCGATCTCCACCGCGTAATTCTCAATCACCGTGTTCGCCAGAAGCTTATCGCACATGGCCTTGAGATCGGCTTCGGCCTTGGCCTTGTCGGTTCCGGTGAGTTCGATGTCGAACACCTTGCCCTGGCGAACCTGGCCGACGCCGTCGAAGCCCAATCCGGAGAGCGCATGCTCGATCGCCTTGCCCTGCGGGTCGAGGACGCCGTTCTTGAGGGTCACGGTGATGCGGGCTTTCATCGATACTCCTAAGTGATGGATCAGGCGGTGGACCTGCCATTGCCCGGCAGGCCCGTCGGTATTAGTGCTTCAAGCCCTTGGGCGCATCGGAAGAGGCGACGAGGACCGGGCCCGTCGGGCGCGGCGGCTCGTTCTCGTTGATGATGCCGAGACGGCGGGCAACTTCCTGATACGCCTCGACCAGCCCGCCCATGTCGCGGCGGAACCGGTCCTTGTCGAGCTTGTCCTGGGTGGCGACATCCCACAGCCGGCAGGAATCCGGCGAGATCTCGTCGGCGACGACGATGCGCATCATGTCGCCCTCGAAAAGGCGGCCGCATTCGATCTTGAAGTCGACAAGCTGGATGCCGACGCCGAGGAACAGGCCGGAAAGGAAGTCGTTGACACGGATGGCCAGCGCCATGATGTCATCGATTTCCTGCGGGCTCGCCCAGCCGAAGGCGGTGATGTGCTCTTCCGACACCATCGGATCATCGAGCGCATCGGCCTTGTAATAGAATTCGATGATCGAACGCGGCAGCACCGTGCCCTCTTCGATGCCGAGGCGCTTGGACAGCGAGCCGGCGGCGACATTGCGCACGACGACCTCGAGCGGGATGATCTCGACTTCCTTGATCAACTGCTCGCGCATGTTGAGCCGGCGGATGAAGTGGGTCGGGATGCCCATGCGGTTCAAGTGATTGAAGATGTGCTCGGAAATGCGGTTGTTGAGCACGCCCTTGCCATCGACCACTTCATGTTTCTTCTTGTTGAAGGCGGTGGCGTCGTCCTTGAAGAACTGGATCAGCGTCCCGGGCTCAGGTCCCTCATAGAGGATCTTGGCCTTGCCTTCGTAGATGCGGCGGCGATTTTTCATCTGATTTTTTCTCTGGGTCTGCGGGCAGGCGGCAAATGACCGGTTCCTGTCCGTCTGCCTAAATTAGTATGGCGACGGTGGCGTTCAATGCCGGTGTTATCGCAATCGCCTGGTTTGCTCAATCGCCAAATCCGGCGAATCAACCGCTTTCGGGACTGAAATGCCGCAGCGCAGCATGCGACGAAGTATATTGACCGGGTCGCGGCCTTTTGATTTGTGCTTGCCCATCACACATATTCACCGCGAACGCGAATCGGATTGATCGGAGGGACGTCATGAGCAGCATGAAAGACCGCGAAGAGGGCTTTGAGCGCAAATTCGCCTTCGACGAGGAACTTCGCTTCAAGGCCGCGGCCCGGCGCAATAAGGCGCTTGGCCTGTGGGCCGCCGAGAAGCTGGGCAAATCCGGCGCCGATGCCGAAGCCTATGCCAAGGAAGTGGTGGTCTCCGATATCGAGGAGGCCGGCGACCACGACGTCTTCCGCAAGATTCGCAAGGATTTCGATGCCGCCGGCGTCAACCAGTCGGACCATCAGATCCGCCGCACCATGGACGAACTGATGGCCCAGGCGATCGAGCAGATCAAGAATGCCTGAGGCGGGATTCTAGCTGGACCAATCGACCGCCCGGCCAAACCGGGCGGTTTTTCTTTGCCTTTGCCGTCGTTTCCGGCTGAACTGCGGGTTGTCATCAAGGAAGGTCCGATGTCGCTCAAATCCCGCCTGGTCGCCGACGAAACGCTGTTCACCGCCTGGTCCGGGGTGCCGGACGCGCTGACGGTGGAAATCATTGCCAAGCAGGATTTCGACGCCGTCACCCTCGACATGCAGCATGGCGGCCACCACGAGGACAGCGTGCTGCGCGGCCTGGCGCCGGTGCTGGCCGCCAACAAGCCCGCTCTGGTGCGCATTCCGGTCGGGCGCTTCGACATGGCGAGCCGCGCGCTCGATTTCGGCGCCGAGGCGGTGATCGCGCCGATGGTGAACTCGGTGGCTGACGCACGGCAGTTCGCCGCCGCGATGAAATATCCGCCCATGGGCGAGCGCTCCTGGGGTCCGACCTACGCATTCCCGCGGCACGGCAAGGGCGACCACGCCGAATGGCTGCGCGATTCAAACCAGCGCACCATGGCCTTCGCGATGGTCGAGACCCGGGCGGCATTCGAGGCGCTCGACGGCATCCTCGACACGCCCGGCATCGACGGCATCTTCGTCGGTCCGTCGGATTTCTCGATCGCCTGGTCGAACGGAACGACCGTCAATTCGACGCTGGAAAGCATGATGGAGACGGTCGCTTCGATCGCCGAGCGGACGCGCAAGGCTGGAAAGCATGCGGCGATCTACGTGATCGAGCCGGCAATTGCCGGCCGCGTCGTGTCGATGGGCTATCGGCTGCTCGCCATGGGCTCGGACCACACGCTGATCTCGCTCGGCGCGAAGACCCTGTTGAAGAGCATGCGGGATTCCATCGGCTCTTGATGTCGGCCTTAGGGCTGCTTCAGTTCCGTCAGGAATTTGGCGAAGGTCATCGACCCCTCCGGCCACGGGCCGAAGCCGGCGTCGTGGTTGAGATGGCCGGCCTCGCCGGCGTCGATGAACAGCGATCCCCAGGCGGCAGCAATGTCCTCGGCGACCTCGAAGGCGCAGAATGGGTCATTGCGGCTGGCGATCACGATCGACGGGAAGGGCAGGGGATCGCGCGAATAGGGGCCGAAGGTCATCAGGTGCCTCGGCCTGATTTCCGGATTAGACACATCCGGCGGCGCGACGAAGAAGGCGCCGGCGACGGGCTTCCTGAATTGCGGGATGGCCTGCACCGCAGCCGTGACGCCAAGCGAATGCGCAACGAGCACCACCGGCCGCTCAGCTTCGTTGACAGCGTTCGCCACGCTCGCCGTCCAATCCTCGCGCACGGGCTTGGTCCACTCCGCCTGCTCGACCCGGCGGGCCGTCGACAGTTTCGACTGCCAGCGGGTCTGCCAGTGCTCGGGGCCGGAATTGGTGTAGCCCGGCACGATCAGGATATCTGCGTCTTTGACTTTCATGGCGCGGATGTAGCGAGCGGCTGTGGCGGCTGCAACCCTGTCGCTAATATCGGGACGGGCGTAATTGTGAACAACTTGTTCGATTCTTGCTCTCTTGTGTGAACGATCGCAATCGACGATTTGGAGGGGGAACAAGAGCTGGCGGCCTGGAACTCCAATTTTGGGAATAGGTGTCGCCCGAACGGAGAGTTTGATGAGCGAACTGCCTTTTGCGGCGACCACCCCGGTCAGCGTGTCGCGTGTCGGGCTGAAGGCGCGCGACGCCGAGAGCCTTGCCGCCTATTATCGCGCGGTCGTCGGCCTGCAGGAACTGAGCCGCGCCGATGGCGCGATTACGCTTGGCGCTGCCAACCGGCCATTGCTGGTGCTTGAACAGGATGCTTCGGCGAAGCCCGACGATCCGCGCAACGCCGGCCTTTTCCACAACGCTTTCCTGTTGCCGTCGCGAGCGGACCTTGGCCGCTGGATCAGCCACGCTGCCGCCAACCGCATCGGCATAGAAGGCGCCTCGGACCATCTGGTCAGCGAGGCGCTCTATCTGACCGATCCGGAAGGCAACGGCATCGAGATCTATGCCGACCGACGCCCGGAGGACTGGAAATGGAACGGCGACAAGATCGCCATGGCGACCGAGCGGCTCAACCTGCCGGCGGTGGTGGGCAGCGTGCCGGCGGGCGATGCCGGCTGGCAGGGCGCGCCCGAAAACACCATTGTCGGCCATGTGCATCTGCGCGTCGGCCGGCCCGAGGATGCGGAAGCCTGGTGGCATGACCAGTTCGCCTTCGACACGGTCGCCAAATATGGCAGCCAGGCGGTGTTCCTGTCGTCCGGCCACTACCACCATCATATCGGCGCCAATGCCTGGCAGAGCGCCGGCGCCGGCCGTCGCGATCCGTCCCGCTCAGGCCTCGCCTGGGTCGAGATGCGCTCGGATAATGTGAAGGATGAGATTTCGCGGGAAGACCCGTGGGGCACGGTGATCAGGACGGTCCCGGGCAAGGCTTGAGCGACGGCTGCGTCAAGCTGGAGCACCCCTCATCCGTCTCGGCGCTAACGCGCCGATCCACCTTCTCCAACAAGGGGAGAAGGGAAGATCGCGCCGGCGCCGCTGCCAATCGCAAACGCTGGTGATTGACTGAGGCGTGAGCAAAGCGGCAAGACGATGAGGGGTGCTCCAGCTTGGCGCTAACGCTGGTCTTGCTCGACTTCAGGCCTCTCCAAACACCCGCTTGAAGATCGTATCGACATGCTTGGTGTGGTAGCCGAGGTCGAATTTCTCGCGGATCTCGGCTTCGGAGAGGGCCGCCGTCACGTCCTTGTCGGCCAGCAACTCCTCCAGGAAATCGGCGCCGTGCTCCCAGACTTTCATGGCGTTGCGCTGCACCAGGCGATAGGCGTCCTCGCGCGACAGGCCGGCCTGCGTCAGCGCGAGCAGCACACGCTGCGAATGGACCAAGCCTCTGAACTTGTTGAGGTTCTTCTCCATATTCTCGGGATAGACGAGCAGCTTGTCGACGACGCCGGTCAGGCGCGCCAGCGCAAAATCCAGCGTCACCGTCGCGTCTGGCCCGATCATGCGCTCGACAGAGGAATGCGAAATGTCGCGCTCGTGCCAGAGCGCCACGTCTTCCATGGCGGGCAGGGCCATCGACCGCACCATGCGGGCGAGGCCGGTGAGGTTTTCGGTCAGCACCGGATTGCGCTTGTGCGGCATGGCCGACGAGCCCTTCTGGCCCGGCGAGAAATACTCTTCCGCTTCCAGCACTTCGGTGCGCTGCAGATGGCGGATCTCGACGGCGAGGCGTTCGACCGACGAGGCGATCACGCCCAGCGTGGCAAAGAACATGGCATGCCGGTCGCGCGGGATGACTTGCGTCGACACCGGCTCAGGCTTCAGCCTGAGCTTTGCCGCCACATGCTCTTCGACATATGGCTCGATATTGGCGAAGGTGCCGACCGCGCCGGAGATCGCACATGTCGCGATATCCTCCCGCGCGTGCACCAGCCGGTCGCGGCAGCGCGAGAACTCGGCATAGGCTTGCGCCAGCTTGACGCCGAAAGTGGTCGGCTCGGCGTGGATGCCGTGGCTGCGGCCGATGGTGACGGTGTCCTTGTGCTCGAAGGCGCGGCGCTTCAGCGCGGCGAGCAGGGCGTCGATGTCGTCGAGCAGGATATCGCTGGCGCGGGTCAATTGCACCGCAAGGCAGGTGTCCAACACGTCCGACGAGGTCATGCCCTGGTGGATGAAGCGGGCATCCGGTCCGACGAATTCGGCGAGATGGGTGAGGAAAGCGATGACATCATGCTTGGTGACGCGCTCGATCTCGTCGATCTTGGCGACGTCGAATTTGGCTGCGCCGCCTTTTTCCCAGATGGTCCTTGCCGCTTCCTTCGGGATGACGCCCAGCTCCGCCAGCGCATCGCAGGCATGCGCCTCGATCTCGAACCAGATGCGGAAGCGGGTTTCGGGCGACCAGATGGCGACCATTTCCGGCCGGGAATAGCGAGGGATCATCTGTTTTCAGTCCTGCCTGGGAGAAGCGTCGGCCGCGTCCTAACAGAGGCGGGCCCAATGCTCAACGCTGCTGCCGCGCAAACCGGATGCTAACCCCGACAAGTGCCGCAAAGCCCAGCGGAAAATGGAGCGAACGCCAAGCGCGAGGAACTGGTGGAATGCCGTCAGCAGCGTGAAGGTGAATTCATGCCTATCACGCCATGGTGAACGAGACGCGCCGCGATGCATCCAATCCGGCGTTCATTTGTTATTGTCGGCCGTCTCGCATCCG
This sequence comes from Mesorhizobium sp. M2A.F.Ca.ET.042.01.1.1, assembly GCF_003997405.1. Lineage (NCBI taxonomy): Bacteria > Pseudomonadati > Pseudomonadota > Alphaproteobacteria > Hyphomicrobiales > Phyllobacteriaceae > Mesorhizobium > Mesorhizobium sp. M2A.F.Ca.ET.042.01.1.1. Next base: position 303 of record NZ_RZRX01000250.1, on the reverse strand, counting down.
AAAGGGGCAAATCCAGCGGAGAACCAGCATGAGCACCGACATCAGCAAGATACGCGGACATATGGAAGTGATCGGCGCCGATGGCGTCCATATCGGCACCGTTGACAAGGTCGAGGGCGACCGGATCAAGCTGACCAAGGCCGACAGCGGCATGGGCTCGCACAAGGGCCATCATCATTACATTTCGCTCGCCCTGGTCGCGGAGATCGACGGCCAGAAGGTCTGGCTTTCCGCGAATTCCGATGTCGCCGTCACCTTCGAGGAAGAAAAGTCCGACCCGACCTGATCGGCGCCGGCCCAATC
>NZ_RZRX01000024.1:2388-39180 GCF_003997405.1 Mesorhizobium sp. M2A.F.Ca.ET.042.01.1.1 | reverse complement strand
ATCTTGGCCGACACGCCGTAGACACGCGCCGCATGGGCTTTGGAGAAAGCGCCTTCTATCACCGACAGCGCCATCTCCTCTCGACGCAGCGGTGTGAGACGGGCATTCTTATGGATGTTCATTCGGATCCTCCGATGGATGCTGAAGCGTGGTAACTCCAGTCTCCTCGGTCCGGTCCGAATGGACAACCTCCCGAAAGCTCACAGCTAGCCGATCATGTGCCCGGGGAGCATCCAGTTCGAAAGCTTGCTCTAAGCGGCTTGGTGACTTGGCCGAGGTCACCCAGGTGGAAATGACCAACACTTGGGGTAAGCCTAGTGGCGCTCCCCTCGATGATGTCTGGCGGGGTGGTTAGCCGCCTCCGTGGGACAAGATCAGTCTACACGAATGGGCTATAGCCTCTCCTCGCCTGCCTCACTGGCCGTCCTTCAGAGCCGGCCACACGAGCTTTTGTCTTTCAGCAGGGCGTTTTTCTCGCCAGCTACAGAGCCACACCGACGCCATTAATGAGCGTCCAGTCGACGGGTTGGATGGCCCTGTCCATCTTGCCCAGCACCTTGGCTTAGCATTTGCCGGTGCGGCGGAAGCCTTCAAGACGCAGTTCTTGACCTTCTCCAGATCAGCCTCGGATGGATATCGGCAAGGGTTCAGCTCGTCCTTTTGAACTTGCGCATCTTCGTGTTGGCCAACCCCAGGCCGCCCGACATATTTGCGGTCTATCCGGCACCTCAACTTCGAACAACCTTGCGGCAAGCTCTTGGGATAGCCCACGCTCGTGCCTCCACCACCCGCTCAGCAGAGCCAGATTTGTCGTTGATGGCACGGAACTTGCGGAGTCATTCGCAGATGCGTCACGGACCGAGAGTGTCGTCCCATGAATTCGATCACCAAAAAGGCCGCCCGACGTTGCTGGGACCGCCTGCAATTACCTTATCCCAGAATTGGGAGCAACGGCTTCAAAAGGGATAACTCATCACCTCAATTTTGTCGATCGCGCGGCCATCGAACCGCAGCCATCGATCAGACTTCCGCCTCGTTGCACTCATTGCGACCGCCTTGGTGCTTGCGACAACCGCTCAATTCTGGCTGCCAGGATAACCACATATGGCGACGGAACTTCCTGCTTCAAAGCAATATAGAGATCGTCGATCATCCCCCCATCAAGGCCTCGATCGAGGACACCGCGTTCGGCTTGCTTGGTTCGCAGTGAACAGACCGCACTTCGACGAATGCGATCGATGCGACCGCGCCGAGAACTCTCCCGCATTGTCGACGGTTGGGTCCGTCGGCCCTCCGATGAGGCCTCGGATGCGTCGGGCGCCGAGGCCTCGACTGATGCCGACTGGCCGCCGCCGGAAGGTCTCGCGGCTTTGATCCCCGGCGATGTAGCCACCCCTGCTGCAACAGCTCCTAGCCGGAGAACTCATTCATGACCGAATCGGCGACAGATTTAGTGGACGCGGCTTTGTTCGACCGAGATCGGCTTGACCCAGAAAGTCCCTATCAACGTTCTGGCCCTGCATGGGGTGCCATCATTTCGCTTTCCTTCGGCACCTTCGGGCTTGTGACGGCAGAGTTTCTGCCCGCCAGCGTTCTGACACCGCTCGCGCATGATCTCCGTATCACCACGGGCACGGCTGGACAGGCGCTAACAGCGACCGCAATCGTCGCGGCGATCTCGGCACCGATAATCGCCATCGTGACAAAGCGTCTGGACCGCAGGGTCGTCATCTGGGCGATGACGCTCCTGCTGATCCTGTCGAACGTTCTGGCAGAGGTTGCGGGGTCGCTGCCGGTTTTGCTGGCGGCACGCGTCGTCCTTGGCATATCGCTTGGTGGTTTTTGGTCTATTTCGGCAGCGTTGGCGATGCGGCTGGTTCCAAGTCACCTCATGCCGCGCGCCATGTCGATCATCCTCACCGGCGTTTCTGTCGCCTCCGTCTGCGCGGCTCCAATCGGCGCTTATGTCGGTGACATTTGGGGATGGCGAGCCTCGTTCAAGGTCGCCGCAATCGTGAGTGCCGTTGCGCTGCTCGTGCAACTCGTAACCATTCCGCCACTGCCTCCGATCGAAGTGCGCAGATTCCGCAGTCCGCTGGATGTCGCGAAGAATCCGGCGATGAAGGTTGCGGTGCTAGTCGTGCTATTGGTCGCTTCCGGCCATTTTGCCAGCTTCGCCTACATCCGCGCCTTTCTCGAGAGCGTTCCTGCGCTCGAAAAGAAGTCAATCCCGCTCGTGTTCCTTGCTTTTGGCACGGCCGGCGTCTTCGGCAATTTAGCCGGCGCATTCCTCACCAAACACAGTCTCAAGGCGGTCGCGGCCCTGCCGCCCCTGCTCATTGCCGTAGCCGCTGTCTCGCTCCTGACTATGGGAGCATCGGCCTTGACCTCGGCAATTGCAGTTGCCGTATGGGGCTTTGCTTTTGGCGCGGTCCCGGTCGGATTGCAGACATGGATGGTGCTACGCGCCGCTCCGAAACAGGCCGAGAGCGCTGGTGTACTGATGGTCATAACCTTCCAAGTGGCCATCGCAGCCGGCACAACTTTCGGTGGCCTATTGGTGGATCACACGGGTATTGCCAGTGTCTTTGTCTACAGCGCGGTTGCCACGTTCCTCGCTGTCTTGACAGTATTTTTGCTCGGCCCGAACCGCAAAACCTGACCGCCTGGTGGGGAGTGACGGTCGGCGGCGTTCACGCTATTGCCACCTCTGAGCTCGGCCCAAAGGCCGCGGCTTCGTCGTAACCATGCGGTCGATGGGGCAGCGCCAAATTGCTTCCTGCTCATCGCGTTGCGATAATACAGCGCGCTTATTGCGTCATCGTGTCCCCGGTCTCGGCTTCAATGCCCGGCTACTGGCTGCGGAGGCAGATGGGCGCCGGCGTCCCACCGACGACGATCGGTCTTTTCTCATGTAGCTGTCGGGGAAACGAGGCAGGTTTTCCGCCAGAACCCGCCAGTCGTCGCGCTCGCGTTCGCCTTCCTTGCGCGCACCGAACAACTGGATGATGATCTTGCCGTCGGACCCATATGCTTCGAGCGAGGTGACGTGACTGTCATTGGTCGGCTTGCGCACGGCCCAAACCTCACGGATTTGGTGGGTCCTGAGATGCAGCCGGAACGTTTCGTCCAGCACATGGATGCACGGCCCGATCTGCTTGACCGACTTGATTAAGCCGGAATGGGTCTGGATAGAACCTCGGTTGCCGACGAAGCACATGATCGGCAATTCGTCTTCGGCCGCACGCTGGAGCACGGCGCCAACTGCGGCATTGTCGAGCAGCCAAGCGTAATCCTGGCCGACCATGCGCAAAGCCTGGCAGCGGCTGAGCTTGAGCGTCTTTAGAAGGTTGACGTCAGTCAGCCGGCTCCAGTGCTCGCGTAGGTCGTCCACCGTGCCGGCCCAGTCCGCAGTCCTCGCGCCCAGGTCGGCTACTCTCGCCTTAAGCGACATGGTCGGCTCCTGGTTGGCGGATACGAGCTCGGCCACCAGCTTTCGATAGGCATGAAGGTTGGAGACCGGCCTGAGATGCACCTTATGCACTGCTGCGCCGGTGGCGTCGAAGAATTGCAAACTGCGCTGGATTCCGCCGCGATGGCGCCTTTCAACAGCGAAACCATACCTCCAAGCTTGCGGGAAGACGCGAAGGTCGAATTCGTCACCAAGGACCATGGCGTGATTGTTGCCGGTTATCACTCTGTTGAAGACGCCAATCTTTTCGTGCACGGCACCTTGATTGCGGGTCAGCGCCGTCACTTCGCCCACGAATTCGAGGCCCGTCAGAACGTGATTGACGCGCGGGTCGATGCGTGCCGCGCCGAAACCGCAATGGGCCGCGACCAGTTCCGCTTCCGAAATGGCCAATTGGGCTGCGAAATCACGCGCGGGAATGTTCGGACAGACTTCCCACGCACGCCGGATTTCGTTGGGCGACCGCTTCTTGCGCTGATCCATGTTTTTACCCCTGCCCCGTTCTTCTTTTGACGATCGATCGAAAAACGGGCCTCAGGGGTGTGCACGGCGGACGCGATCGATCGTCAGGCACATGCCAGTCGAATCCTGTCTCCGGGCGGTCAGCGGCCAATCGCCGGTAGAGAGCGATTGTTGGGTGGTCGGCGCCAATCGGCCGATCGAGCATTCGGGTACCACCGGCGGTGCTGCTTTCCCACTCAAGGCGGGTCTGATGGATCATATTGCTCTCCTTCGTTCTTCGATTGCGAGGGCAACCCAAAGGTGAATCGGCCGGCAATTTTGCCGCCGCAACGAAGGCTTCACAAAAATCGTGCCAGTTGCTCCGCGGCAAGCTCTGAACATCTTTGGCTCTGTTCATTGCTTTACGCGTGAGTGCATCGCGAACTCAGGCGCCCTTCCTGTGACGCGGACGCGACAAATCCGACAGTAAGTGTCGGTTGTCGGACGTCTCCCCAGCAATCGAGCATAAGAGACGTCGGGATGTCCTACGGTTTTTGACACGTCTTCCCTTTGGCACGGTCCATGCGAGATGATCCGCGAAAACGTCGGACCGAGGAGAAATCGAGCCATGATTACGCTCACCGACAACGCTGTTGCCGCCATCAAGGCCGCTCTTTACCGCGCCAGCGAGCCGGCGGAAGGATTTCGCATCATGGTCCATGCCGGCGGCTGCGCCGGCTTCCAATACTCAATGGGCCTGGAGAGCGTCTCACGTGAGGGCGATGCGATCATCGAGCGAGATGGGCTCAAGGTGTTCATGGATAGAGGCTCCCAACCCCATGCAGCCGGCATGACCGTGGACTTCGTCACTGGGCTCGAAACATCCGGCTTTGTTTTCGATAACCCCAATGCGCGTGAGACGTGCGGCTGCGGCAAGTCCTGCAAATGATTGCGAGGGAACAGGCTATGTTCGACTATAGCGACGCCAAGGAATACTGCGTCGAACCGGCACCGCCGGCGCTCTGGAACCGGCCGACACGCACTGTCGGCCCGGAACAATTGCGTTCGGTGATGCGCCAAATCGCGATCATCGATCGTTGCCGTGGGCAAGCAAACAAAATTGCCCGAAACAGCTGAATTCCCGGCAGATGCCGCCACCAAAGGGCAATGTCGACAGCGACCGGTCAGCCAAGCCATCGCTCGCCCGGCCGCCCACCTTACCAGATACGATATGCGCCAGAGGTTCAATGGCCCGCCTACCCTTGAATCATTTCAGCAGTTGAAGGATCACTCCCATGAACCCTGTCTATCTCGACAACAACGCAACGACGCGGGTTGATCCTGCAGTCGTTGGAGCGATGTTGCCTTTCTTTACGGAGCAATTTGGCAATCATTCGTCCATGCACGCCTATGGCGCATCGGTTGCTGAAGCCGTGAGAAAGGCGAGGCAACAGTTGCAAGCCCTCATCGGCGCGGGATTCGAGGACGAGATCATCTTCACCTCGGGCGGGACTGAAAGCGACAGTACAGCCATCCTTTCGGCGCTGGAGGTGATGCCCGACCGAACGGAAATAGTGACTTCCGCGGTTGAACATCCGGCCGTTCTGAAGTTGTGCGCGCACCTTGAAAAGACGCGCGGCGTCAAGGTGCACATTATCCCAGTCGATCACCACGGCCGGCTCGACCTGGACGCCTACAGAACCGCTCTCACTCCACAAGTGGCAATCGTCTCGATAATGTGGGCGAACAATGAGACCGGTACGATCTTTCCCGTGGTTAAGCTTGCCGATCTAGCCAGGGAAGTCGGCGCGCTTTTCCACACTGATGCAGTGCAGGCGGTCGGAAGGCTTCCGATTGAGCTGAAATCGACCGCGATCGACATGCTGTCGCTCTCCGCCCACAAGCTGCATGGTCCAAAGGGGATAGGCGCGCTTTATGTAAGACGTGGCGTGCGCTTCTCCTCCATGATCAAGGGTGGGCACCAAGAGCGCGACCGGCGTGCAGGCACTGAAAACACACCCGGCATAGTCGGACTGGGCATGGCGGCCGAACTCGCCTTGAAATTCATGGACGAGACAAAACGAATAAAATGGTTGCGCGACCGCCTTGAGAACGGGATCATCCAGCGCATCCCAAACACATCCATCAACGGCGATCCGCAAGAGCGATTGCCAAACACTGCAAACATTGGATTCGAAGGTATCGAAGGCGATGCAATTCCAATTGTCCTGAGCCGGCTGGGAATCGCCTGTTCCGCCGGGTCCGCCTGTGCCTCTGGCTCACTGGAACCGAGCCATGTTCTGATCGCTATGAACGCGGCATGTGGGGCAGTCCGCTTCTCCTTGTCGCGTGACAACGGCGAAGATGACGTAGACCGCGTGCTTGAGGTCCTGCCTGCGATCACCGAGAAGCTACGGGCCGTTCCCAGTGCTGGACTGTGCGGGCGAGGTGCAGAACAGCTTCATTCCGGCCCGGGTCCGAGCGGCACAATAGCCGACGAGCCGTGAGGTCTTCCTCAACGTGACGACCCTGCGCAATGGAGAGCAGTCAAACTCGGGGTCGCCTTCACCACTTCAGAAAAGCTTGAGATCGCCAAGTCTCTTGCCCAGCCGCCGTGCCAGAGGTCGGCACGCCGTCAGCAATGTCACCAATGCATCGACACCACAATTACGCGCCGGGAGAATACAATGAACTGCTCCGCTGATAGCCGCCCGATCGATCGCACCGATATCCTAGCGCGACTGAAGGGCCTGTCGGCCGCGGAGGACTTCTTCGCCTGCCTTGGCGTCTCCTACGACCCGAAAGTGATGAATGTCTCGCGGCTCCATATCATGAAGCGCGTGGGCCAATACCTTGCCGAAGAAGATTTCTCCGGTCTGCCTAACCAGGTAATCGCCGCGCGGGTGCGCGCCAAGCTGGAACGCGCCTACGAAGATTTCGCGACTTCCTCGCCGCTCACGCAACGTGTGTTCAAGGTGCTAAGGGACCACGATCCAAACATATGTCCCGCACCTGGCCGCGCCTTCGTCCCGCTCGACTCTGCACTGAAGCGGTTCGGAAAGTAATGAGCCCGACACGGCTGCGACGCGACAATGTCGAGAAGTCGACAAATCCAGTCCTCATGACGCCTCCTCGGAAGCAAACGAAGCCACCTTCTGGAATAGAGGCAGGAAGACGACTTGGCATGAACGATGCAGGCAATGAGGCGAACCGCCAAGCACGAATCCGGACTGGGAGCTTAGAGAAACCGCCAATGCATATCGTAATCTGCATCAAGCAGGTGCCGGATTCGGCACAGATCCGCGTGCACCCGGTGACGAACACGATCATGCGTCAGGGTGTTCCGACCATCATCAATCCTTACGACCTGTTCGCCCTCGAAGAAGCGCTCAAACTGCGCGACGTTCATGGTGGCGAGGTTACTGTGCTCACAATGGGTCCGCCCATGGCGGAGGACTCGCTGCGAAAGGCGCTCGGTTACGGTGCTGACCGAGCAGTTCTCTTGACGGACCGCTATTTTGCCGGATCCGATACGCTGGCGACTTCCTTTGCTCTTTCGCAAGCAATCGCAAAAATTGGGGAGACTTTCGGCAGGCCGGACATCGTCTTCACCGGCAAGCAGACGATTGACGGCGATACCGCCCAGGTCGGACCGGGCATAGCCAAGCGCCTAGATTTATCGCAACTTACCTATGTCGCGAAGATTGCCTCCATCGATCTCGATACGCGAGAGATCGAAGTCGCGCGTCGCGCCGAAGGCGGCACCCAGTTGCTGAAGAGCAGACTCCCTTGCCTCATTACCATGCTGGAAGACACCAACGAAATCCGCCGGGGCTCGCTCCAGCAGGCTCTGTGCGCGGCGCGCAGGCAAGTCGTGAAGTGGACTGCAGCCGACGCCGGCATTGACGATCTCACCCGGTGCGGTCTGCGTGGCTCGCCTACAGTCGTCAAGCGTGTTTTCGCCCCCACCGCACGGGCAGAAAGGGCGGCGCAGATCGACACCGCGGAAAGGGGCTTGCAGGACATAGCCGATGAACTCATCGCCGATATCTTAACCCGCCGGCCGGCGCTGGAACATGAGCTGGCCTTCAACAGCGGCACGTGACGGCCAGGAGCAGAAAATGTCGACCGCAAGCCAAACCACCCCTCGCATTGCCCCCGGCCGTGCCGGTGTAAAGAAAGAACTTCCCGACCATTTCAAAGACTACCGGCACGTGTGGGTCTTCCTCGAGCTCGAACGCGGCAATGTGCATCCTGTATCATTCGAACTGCTGGGCGAAGGCCGCAAATTGGCCGACAAGCTTGAAGTCCAGCTCGCGGGCGTCGTGCTGGGACCGCCGGGCGAGATGGTCGAGGACGCTGTTGCCGAGGCCTTCGCTTACGGGGCGGATCTTGTCTACATCGTCGATGCGCCGCCGCTCGCCGACTACCGGAACGAGCCGTTCGCCAAGGCGCTCACGGATCTGGTCAATACCCATAAACCCGAAATCCTCCTTCTCGGCGCGACCACACTGGGCAGGGATCTTGCAGGCTCGGTAGCGACGACCCTGCAGACGGGGCTCACGGCCGACTGCACCGAACTTGATGTAGATTCCGACGGTTCACTCGCCGCGACCCGTCCGACTTTTGGTGGCTCATTGTTGTGTACGATCTATACACTAAATTACCGGCCGCAAATGGCGACGGTGCGACCAAGGGTCATGCCTATGCCGCAACGGGTGGATAAGCCGGTCGGGCGTGTCATGCGGCACAAGCTGTCGCTCGTTGAGGACGATATCGTCACCAAAGTCCTCGGCTTCCTACCGGATAACCAGTCGGCAATGGCAAATCTTGCCTATGCGGATGTCGTGGTTGCGGGAGGCCTCGGTCTCGGAGCGGCGGAGAACCTTCAGCTTGTGAAGAATCTTGCCCGAGCGATCGGCGCCGAGCATGGCTGTTCGCGCCCCTTGGTCCAGAAGGGCTGGATGCCGGCTGATCGACAGATTGGACAAACTGGCAAGACCATTCGACCGAAGCTTTACATCGCGGCCGGAATTTCCGGCGCCATCCAGCACCGAGTTGGGGTCGAGGGGGCCGATCTCATCGTCGCGATCAACACCGATCCGAACGCGCCGATTTTCGAGTTCGCCCACCTCGGGATCGTCACGGATGCAATCCGCTTCCTGCCCGCACTGACGGAAGCCTTCACCCGGCGGCTGTCGCCGCACAGTCGAGACAAGCTTGCGAGTTGAGGGAGAGGACATGATTGAACAATTCGATGCCATAGTGGTCGGAGCCGGCATGTCTGGAAACGCAGCTGCTTACACTTTGGCAAGCCAGGGGCTGAAGGTACTGCAGTTGGAGCGCGGGGAATATCCGGGCTCTAAGAACGTCCAGGGTGCCATAATGTACGCGAACATGCTGGAGAAGATCATCCCGGACTTCCGGGATGATGCGCCCCTCGAGCGGCACCTGGTCGAACAGCGACTTTGGGTGTTGGACGACACGTCTCACACCGGAATTCATTACCGGTCGGACGACTTCAATGAGGCGAAACCCAACCGCTACACGATCATTCGCGCCCAGTTCGACAAATGGTTTTCCCGCAAGGTGCGCGAGGCTGGCGCGACGGTCCTGTGTGAGACGACCGCGACGGAACTCGTCCGTGATGGCAATGGCAAGGTGATCGGCGTCCGCACAGACCGGGCTGGCGGAGTGGTCTTCGCGAATGTGGTCGTTCTCGCAGAAGGGGTGTCGGGATTGCTTGGCACTCGCGCAGGCCTGCGCGAGATGCCGAAGCCGGAGACCGTGGCGCTTGCCGTCAAGGAAATGCATTTCTTGCCCGAAGAGGTCATTGGCCAGCGGTTCGGGGTCAAGGGCGATGAAGGCTGCGTAATCGAGGCCGTGGGCACGATCTCTCGCAGCATGGCCGGGCTCGGCTTCCTTTACACCAACAAGGAGTCGATATCACTCGGCATCGGCTGCCTGGTCTCGGATTTCGCCGCGACGATGGAGAGCCCGTCCGCCCTCCTGGATGCGATGAAAAACCATCCTTCGATCCGGCCGCTGATCGCTGGCTCGGAGGTGAAAGAATATGCCGCCCATCTTATCCCCGAAGGTGGTTACAAGGCCATTCCGCAGCTCTTCGGCGACGGTTGGGTCATCGTCGGCGACGCAGCGCAACTGAACAATGCCATTCACCGTGAGGGTTCGAACCTTGCCATGACCTCGGGTCGTGTCGCGGCTGAGGCGATCATCAAAGTCAAAAGCCGCAACGGTCCTATGACCAAAGCGAACCTTGCGCTCTACAAGACGATGCTGGATGACTCCTTTGTGATCAAGGATCTTAAGAAATACAAGGACATGCCAGCCTTGCTCCACACCAATTCCAGCAACTTTTTTGACAGCTATCCGCGGCTGATGTCGCATGCCGCTCAGAACTTCATGCGTGTCGACGGCACGCCGAAGATCGAGAAGGAAAAGAACACCACGGCCGCCTTCATCAACGCGCGCTCGCGCTGGGGGTTGGTCAGCGACGCGGTCCGCCTGGCATTGGCATGGCGCTGAAGAGGGTACAAGATGACGATCGCAGTGACGAAGGTTCGTGTCGAGGACAAACTTTACCAGAACCGCTATCTGGTCGATTCCGGCCGCCCCCATATTATAGTGCGACCGCACGACAAGCCAAGCGCGAACTTGCTTGCGTTGACCTACGTCTGTCCGGCGAAATGCTATGAGTTGAATGACAAGGGTCAAGTCGAGATCACCGCCGACGGCTGCATGGAATGCGGCACCTGCCGGATATTGTGCGAGAAAGGCGGCGACATCGAGTGGAACTATCCGCGCGGCGGCTTTGGTGTCCTGTTCAAGTTCGGATGATCAGCCGGGACCGTGCCAAGAGCATGCCGGCAGCGAGCAACTGCGGCACACCATGAGCCTCTCCATCCACTTGCAAAGAGCTAGTGAATATTGGCCTTTCGCAATTCAAATTTCCTTGACTCGTTAGCGGTGTCCTCAGGCCACGGCGCTGCCCTGTGCGCCGGACTTACCACCGGTCACGTGGTCGAGCCCCTTTGGGACAACGCCCGGCCATCGTGCCGGATGGCAGCCACAACGGCCGGTGAGCAAGTGGAACGGCACAACCCATGGCAAAGACGTATGTGCTAGTGCATGGTGCCTGGCATGGCGGATGGTGTTGGCGGGACGTGGCTGCCAATCTTCGCAAGATGGGATGCCACGTGACCACGCCGACCAGGTGTCGGCGAACGCGCACGTTTGCTGTGCAAGGACATCACGCCCGACACATTCGTGACCGACATCGTCAACCACATTGTGACGGAAGAGCTGAGCGATGTGATCCTTGTCGGTCACAGTCTAGGCGGCATCAGCATCACCGGCGCCGCCGACCGGATACCCGACCATATCAGCCATCTCGTTTATCTCGACAGCGCCATCGTCGAGAGCGGTCAAAGTGTATTCAGCACCATGCCCCCCGACATCGTCGCGGCCCGTCGAAAATTGGTTGCGGAGGAAGGACGGGGTATCTTCATGCCGACTCCGCCGCCAACAGCATTCGGCATTCCCGAGGGACACTCGCTCACGGACTGGGTGCGGCGCCGGATAACACCGCATCCGGCAGGCACCTACGAAAGCGGACTTAAGCTCGAGCACCCGCTCGGCAACGGCAGACCCCGAACCTATGTCGTCTGCACTAATCCACTCCACCCGCCGATGGCGGGAGCGCGAGAATGGGTCGCGAAGCAGGATGGCTGGGCGTGGCAGGAACTCGCCACTGGCCACGACGCAATGATCCTCGCGCCGACGGAAGTTGCTCTCCTTCTTAGCGCAGTCGGCTGAGGAACCAAGTAGGGTGAGCGGCGGCCGATTCTCAGGCCGTGGCCTTGAGCTCTGGTGCACGGATAGGCCCAACGGGTCGTTCCGGTGGCGCCACCGAAACCACTAGGCGGGAGTGGCCTGTCCTGCCGACGTCGCAAGCTTGCGAGCGTTCCGCCGCGGCCGCAGCCCGTAGCGCCGGGCAACCTCCGAGATCACCGCGTCGGCTCCAGGGTCTCGGAATGACTCCGTGCCTTGTCGTCCATCGACCAATGCCGCCGACCAACAGCGCCGTTGATCACCCTCGAAAACGCCGAGGCTGCCGCTCAGGGTCAATCGTAAGTTCAAGTTCAGACACAAGCCGATCTCCGATCCACCTCAGAATCGGCAGGCCCACAGATCGCGGGTCCTCCTGGAAGGACACAGCGCTTACCCTTGAAATATGGAGAACCATGGCTTTGCGCCGTCGGCAGTTGAGCTGATCTCGCAATGCTATTTCCCCGGCAACGTCCGAGCCGGAGAACTGCGTGCTTGGCGTTCTCCTCTGGAAGGAACCAATCTTTCGGAACGTGGCAATGTCATCGACGAGCTCTCACGGGCCAGCACGATGCCGGTTCGGCGCATCGGCGCCCCCTGAACACGAGATAGCCACTTGCGATTCTAACGATACGGCCGGACGGGGGCTGAGACCGCGGCGGACGGAGCGTGACGGCTGATCGACACAATGGAGAAGGCCGGCTGGGTTCAGGCTAATGCGGCTCGAATTCTCGGCCTCAAGCTGCGACAAGTCGGCTAGGCGATACGCCGGCATAGTATCGAGGTGAAGGAAATTCTAAGAGCCTGATGAGCCAATCGTCAGGCCAGTGGTCTTGCGCGCCCTGTGCGCGACAAGGAGTGCTTCGTGCTTCTGAACGGATTTGGACTTGCACTGTCGCAAGCAGGACAAAATTGTGTCGCGCCGGCCTGACACAATGCGATATCGACCCGAATAGTGAACTGAAGCCGCTTTTTTCAGTTGGTATGGCTCTTGCACCTTGAACCGCGACGTTACCAGCAACGGAGCCGTTTGATGTCCTCACCGACAGTTTCGATTGAGGGGCCGACTAGCACGACATCCGAGGGTTTTCTGGCAGCCGCGAAATCCGGTGGCTGCGCATCGTCCTCCTACGGCTCGTCGCCGACCAGCCCGGGCGAAGGGGATCCGGCTATTTGGGAAAGGATCAAGGATCACCCCTGCTTTTCGGAGGAAGCGCATCATTATTTCGCGCGTATGCATGTGGCGGTCGCGCCGGCTTGCAATGTCCAGTGCAACTATTGCAATCGCAAATACGATTGCGCCAACGAGAGCCGGCCTGGTGTTGTGTCTGAGAAGTTGACGCCCGACCAAGCGCTACGCAAGGTCATCGCCGTTGCCAACAAAGTTCCGCAGCTTTCGGTTCTTGGCATCGCTGGGCCGGGGGATGCCTGTTACGATTGGGAGAAAACGAAGGCAACGCTCGACCGCGTCATCAGGGAAATCCCCGACATAAAGCTGTGCGTCTCCACTAATGGGCTCGTGCTGCCGGACCATGTCGCCGAGCTTGCCGAAATGAATGTTGATCACGTGACGGTCACCATCAACATGGTCGACCCGGAAGTCGGCGCGAAGATCTATCCATGGATCTTTTATGAAAATCGCCGCTACTTCGGCATCGAAGCCGCTCGAATCTTGCACGCGCGGCAGATGCTGGGCCTGGAGATGCTGAGCGCGCGCGGCATCCTCACCAAAATCAACTCGGTGATGATTCCTGGAGTGAACGACCAGCACCTGTTTGAGGTGAACAAAATGGTCAGGGAGCGGGGCGCGTTTCTGCACAACGTGATGCCTCTGATTTCGGACCCGGCGCACGGTACCCACTACGGACTCATCGGGCAGCGCGGCCCAACGGCAATGGAGATGATGGCTCTTCAGGATCGACTTGAAGGTGGCGCCAAGTTGATGCGCCACTGCCGGCAGTGCCGGGCAGATGCTGTCGGCCTGCTCGGTGAAGATCGTGGCCAGGAATTCACGCTGGACGGGATTCCCGACGATGTCGCCTACGATGCTGGCAAGCGTCAGGCCTATCGGCAGGTGGTCGCACACGAGCGCCGTGATCATGAGGCGGCGAGGAGCGAGGCCATCGGTATGGTCAAGGCAACAGACTCCGAAAAGTCGCTTCTGGTTGCGGTGGCCACTAAGGGAGGTGGACGGGTCAACGAACACTTCGGCCACGCGAAGGAATTCCAGGTTTATGAAGTCTCGCCTAGAGGGATCAGCTTGGTCGGGCATCGGAAGGTCGAGCGGTATTGCCTCGGAGGCGGGGGCGAAGACGCCATCCTCGAGGGCGTCATCGCAGCGCTCGAAGGCATACACATAGTGCTATGCGCCAAGATCGGAAATCGCCCGAAGGAACAACTCTCGCGAGCTGGACTGCGCGTAACCGACGCCTATGGCCATGACTACATCGAGACCGCAGTCAGCGCACTTTACGCGGCAGAGTTTGGGATCAGACCACTAGCGGCGACGGCCTGAGCCGTCTCGTCCGATAACCAGGAGTTAGAATGGCTTTAAAGATCATCGCATCCCAATGTACCCAATGCGGGGCCTGCGAGTTCGAATGTCCTTCGGAAGCGATCAAGTTCAAGGGCGACGCCTATGTGATCGATCCAAACAAGTGCACCGAATGCAAGGAGGCCTTCGATACGCAGCAATGCGTGTCGGTCTGTCCGGTACCGAAAACCTGCGTTCCCGCTTGATTCCTACCGAAACGGTCGGGTTCGCCGCACGACGACGCCTGCAACCCGCGACCACAACAAAAGCCTCGAGAAAGGAATGGACAGCATGTGGTCCAGACGCGAACAGGAGGTCGAAATCGGCAGACCGCCACGGTTCATGCAGGGTGAGCGGGTCCGTGCGATACGCCACATAAAAAACGACGGCACCTATCCCGGCAAGGAGATCGGCGAAAACCTCGTGCGGAAGGGCGACGAAGGCTACGTGCGCGACATTGGAACCTTTCTCCAGCAATTCTTCATCTATGCGGTCGAATGGATCGATCGTGGCACGGTCGTCGGCATGCGAGCGCGCGAACTCATTAGCCTCGACAAAGTCGAGGTTCCCTGCGGAGCTGAAGGCATTTCCAACGGGGGAACAGCCGGATGAAAGTAATGATTCGCAGGACCGCTACTGGCTTGTCGGCTTATGTCCCCAAGAAGGATCTCGAAGAGCCGATCACCGAGATTGAGAACGCTGACTTATGGGGCGGGACCGTGACGCTCAGGAACGGTTGGCGGCTCATGCTGCCCGACCTTCCGCGCGACACGCGTTTGCCGATCACCGTCGAGGCGATGAAGATTTCCGACGGGGCCTGATGCCGGTGGGTTCAGTGGCGGAGAGGAAACGCGTATGAACACGATGCTGAGCTGGGACCATCTCGTCGTCGTCCGGGGCAGTTTTGCCAAAAAACTGATTGACCTGCTGAACGGCGCTCTCAAGGCCGATCGAGTGATCCCCTATCTCGGTCCTGGTCTTCTGCAGCTTAACCCACCGGAATCACCTGTACCTTGCACCCCTGAAGATGTCGCCGCGGCCCTCAACAAGCGGGCGCCTGCCCCTTCCAGGATTCGCACCAATATGTGGTCGGTCGCGCAGTTTATCGAGCAGCGCCGACATCGTCGGACTCTCCAAGCGTGGATGGCGGAGATATTCGCAGCCCCCGCCGAGCCGACCGTTCTTCACGCCTGGCTCGCAACCCTTCAACTGTCTGTCATCATCGACAGCTGGTACGATGGCGCCATGCGAGCAGCCCTTGCAGAGGCCGGCCAAACAGACGTTGTCGAGATACAAGGAACGACGCGCGCGACCGGAATCGGTAACATCTGGACGAGAACTTACGATTTGTCAGGAACAGAACTCGAGGCCGAACAAGTGGCTAGGACGGTGCTCTATGCGCCGCACGGCAGCGTCAGGCCGGCGGCAAACTTCCTCGTGGCTGATTCCGATTACGTCGAAGTCCTAACCGAAATTGATATCCAGACGCCGATCCCGGACGCGGTGAAGCAACGGCGCGTCAACCGGGGTTTTTTCTTCGTGGGCTGCCGCTTCAACGATCAGATGCTGCGCACATATGCCAGACAGCTGATGAAGCGCTCCACTGGCCCACATTTTGCGGTGATCGATTCGGCTACGCTGACCAGAAACGAACGTCGTTTCCTTGCCGAAGGCGCAATCACGGTCATCGACATGCCGATCCGCAACGCCGCGGCTCGCCTCGTCGGGGTCGATGCTAGCCAGGATTAATGGCCGGCGATTGCTGGTGAGTCGCTGCTTGCCTCCAAGGGCGAAAACTCAGTTGGGAATACATTCGTGAGTAGTAATGCTAGTGGCAGCACAACGTAGGCTCTGAATTCGTTGGGCGATGTGAAAGGGTCCGCTGCTGCGGGACGTGAGCACGTTGCGGCGGCATTACGCACATGATCTTGTGACCCCCGTGGCAAAAGAACTGAAGCGCCCGAGTCGCGACAACATATGCAGCGCTCAATGGCTTCGACAAAAATTCGGCACAGTTTCGACAGTTCGCATGCACCTCCAGGGTCAACGAGGTTGATTATGCCTGTTTATGTGGGTCGGCCACGCGAGCAGGAATTCCCACTACCTTTGCCCCGGCGGGAACATCTCGTGTGACCACGCAGCCAGCGCCTACCACTGCATTATCACCAATCGTGACGCCAGGCAGAATGATTGCTCCACCGCCGATCCAGACACGGCTGCCAATGTGAACAGGACGCCCGACCTGCAGGCCGGCCTGCCGCTGCTCGGCATCATGTGGATGATCGGCGGTATAAATCTGCACAGCAGGCCCAATTGCCGTTCCTTGCCCGATTTTGACCTCTACCACGTCAAGAATAACGCAGTTGAAGTTGATGTAGGCATTGGCTCCAATGCGGATATTGAATCCGTAGTCGCAAAAAAAGGGCGGACGGATGACCGTTCCGCGCCCAACCTCTCCCAGCCGCTCGGACAAAAGCTCATGCCAATGCCCCGTGGTCTGCCCCAGCGTATCATTGTACCGCTTGAGCCAAGCCCCGGTGGCCAACAGGTCAGCTTGGATCTCCGGATCCGCCGCATTGTAAAACTCGCCTGCGAGCATCTTTTCTTTTTGGCTACGCATCATAGTCTCCCGTCAGGTCGTGTCCCGTACAGTGATGCAGGAACGCACATCAAACTGCCTCGGCAACTTTGTAACTCGGTCTTGCCGGGCGCGCGGTCGGTCACGAGCCGGGGCGACAGTTTCGTCTCGACCAACTTCCGCGAATTTGGATATCGCAGATCAACCGGTCGCAGGGGCCAATACCTGACGAGGTCGGCAACTGTCCAGCGGTCGAACTCACTTTCATGCCCATCTCAGATTGCGTGATATCGAGCGGTAAGCCATCAGCTAATGTATCGACCAGGTCCCGCCAGCGGAGATCTGCGCGTCGCCTCTACGCATGCTGGCGTGTCACCAATAATACATCGATTATTTCTGGATCCAGGCACGTCGAATTGATTTGCCTTGCGGTGTAGAGCGAAGTTACTAGCCATAGGATTACTCCTTTTTAGTTTGTCAGTCGCAGAGCCCCAGTATGACTACGTGGTAGAAAGCACACGGCCGGAATCTTGGCAGCGCTGTTCACACCCACTTCGTAAGCCTGGCCGATGGGCTCGCCAGAGCACCAATGCTTGACCTGCTCCAGCTCTTGCTCGGCGGGTTGTTTCAGAGACGCTTGATCTCGATACCGCGTTTTCTCAGCACGTAGCCGATCTGGCGCGGGGTCAAACCGAGCAGGCGCGCCGCCTTTGCCTGCACCCAGCCACACTTTTCCATGGCAGCAATGACCGTATCGGCATCGGGCACCCTACCACGACTCGTGGCAGGGCCTATCGGCGCTTGCCCGTCGCCGACGGGCGGGGCGGCACAGGCGGCGGAAGGCTGGATCGTAGTCGACTTCTCTGACGTCGGCGGTCCGTTCTTCCACAGCGCCGCGGCCAAGCACTGATCCGCGTAACAGGCAAAGTCAGTTCTGAGGATTGATGGACCCGTCGCCAGAACTGCCGTCCGTTGAACGCAGTTTTCGAGCTCTCGGATGTTGCCTGGAAATTCGCAGTTCATTAGCACCTCAATCGCTTCGGGAGCGAAGGTCAGCGTGTGATCATTCTCAGTATTGAAATTCTTGAGAAACTGAGCGGCCAAGAGCGGAATATCACCTCGCCTTTCGCGCAATGCCGGCACGCGTAAAGTGACGACGTTGATGCGATAATAGAGGTCTTGCCGGAACTCCTTGCGTTGAACTGCCGTTTCCAAGTCCCTGTTCGTTGCGGCAATCACGCGAACATCAACTTTAATGGTGTGGTTGCTGCCGACGCGCTCAAACTCCTGCTCCTGCAGGACACGCAGCAGCTTAGCCTGGAACGAACCTGATATTTCGCCAATCTCGTCCAGAAACAATGTGCCTTTGTCGGCAGCCTCAAAGCGCCCCTTGCGCAAACTGCTCGCGTCGGTGAAGGCACCCTTCTCATGACCGAACAAGTCAGATTCCAGAAGCGTCTCGGTGAGCGCCGCGCAATTGACCTTGATGAAGGGCTGCTTGGCGCGAGGCGAGAGCTCGTGAATGGCTTTGGCAACCAGCTCCTTACCGGTTCCGGATTCACCTCGCAACAGGACCGTAGTCTTCGCCTTGGCCACCTTGACAAGGTGCTCACGCAGCTTGCGCAGCGCCTGACTATCGCCAAGCATCTCCTTGCTGATCTTTTTACGTTCCATTTGGCAGCCCATCCCACTCCGCCACCCGCCGGTAGAACTGCACTGGACGGTGAGCTGTGTTGTATTTCGTCATCATCATTCTCGATCTCACCTTTGTTGCTTCGAAATTTTCGGCGCGCGGACGCCCTCGGCAAATGGCAATGGCGCCTGAGCATCGTTGCCTTTCACCAGGACGAGCGTCTTCCTCCGCGCGGGCGCTCGCAATATGCGGTTTGCGCAGGCCTTTACTCGACCGGTCGCTGTTCTGTCCGGCTTCTGCCGCACCGCAGCCTGCAAACTCATCCTTGACAAGAAAGGAGGGGAGTCAACCGAGCTCTCCTTGCATTTATGCAAGGAAAATTGTCAGTTTGATAGAATTCTATCAAAACGGCAGAAACGCCCCGCCCCAGTTTGGCTGTACCTGCGGCGTTCAGCGTACGTGACGACATGTGCGGACTTGTCCCAATTGCCATCCGAGTTGTGCGGAACAGTAGCTGCTGCGCTGTTCGCTTCAACCGCGTGAGGCCGGAGACAGTAGAGACGGCGGCTCGTCGAGCGAGGTTTCATTGTTCGGCTACTAAACCGGCTGTCCTTTGGTGGGAGTTGGTTTCGCCCAAGTTCTGGGCCTGGGGGCGTCTAGCCCGTTTCGCCGCACAGGCTCCTTCCACATCGTCGAGGCCGAGAAGGAGGGACCCCACAGCTCTCCCTGTATCACAATGCCCCGCCCCTCAAGCAGCTAGATACGACAGGTGACCTCAAATGAGGCGTCTTGCATGGCTTCTACACCTGCCTGAATGCCAGAACTGCGTTCGTACCGCCCATGGCGAAGGCGTTGCTCATGGCGACGCGCACCTTGCGCTCGCGCGGCACATTGGGTGTGATGTCGAGGTCGCAAGCGGGATCTGGCTCGCGATAGTTGGCGGTCGGCGGCACGACGTCCTCTTGGATTGCCATCACGCAGGCGATCATTTCAAGCGCGCTCGCTGCGCCGAGGCAATGCGCGTGCGTGGACTTGGTGGAAGAGATGGACATCGAATAAGCGTGGTTTCCAAACACACGCTTGATCGCCGCCGTTTCAGTCTGATCATTGCTTTTGGTACCGGTGCCGTGCGCGTTGAGGTAGTCGACGTCCTCGGCATTCAGCCCGGCATCGGCAAGGCAGGCGCGCATCGCCGACGCTGGCCCCTCGACAGATGGCGCGGCAATGTGGAAGGCATCGGCGGAAAGGCCGACGCCGGCGATCTCGGCAAGAATTGTGGCACCACGCCTCGTGGCATGCTCGTAGCTTTCCAGCACGGCCAGGCCCGCACCCTCGCCCAGCACCAGGCCCTTCCTATCGGCGGAGAAGGGCCGGCAGGTATCGGGTGAAAGCACGCGCATTGCTTCCCATGCTTTCAGCACGCCCCATGCGAAGGGTGCGTCGCTGCCTCCGGAAACCATTACGTCGGCCCGGCCCAGCTTGATCTGGTCCACCGCCGAGGCGATCGCATGGTTGGCCGAGGCACATGCGGAGGTCACCCCGAAGACCGGCCCGCGCAAGCCGAGGCTCAAGCTAAGATGGACGGAAGCGGCGCTGGGCATCACCTTTACTCCAGTGAAGAGTTCAGCACGGATTGCGCTACCCAAAAGCAGTGAGCGGTAAGTTTGTTCTGTTGCGTATGAACCGGTAAATCCGACGCCCACTGTCGCGCCGAAGCGATGGGCATTCCCCTCGTCCCAGGAAAGTCCGGCCTGCCGCATGGCTTCGCGCGCTGCAAGCACGGCGAGCAAGCTGAAGCGGTCCATGGAGATGAGATGCCCCCGGTTGATGTCGTGCTGGGGCAGCGCCTTGATCTCAGCGCCGGTCATGCCCTCCAGGTCATGAAGCTCGGAATTGGCGATCGGGCCGATGGCGGAGCGGCCTTCGCGCATCTCTTTCCACATAGAGGCGGCGTCGGTGCCCAGTCCGCACAGGCCGCCCACTCCGGTGATAACGACGCGCCTGTCCATTCAAGCCTCCTTCGCAAGCAAGCCGCGGACGGCTTCCACGACGTCGCCGACATTCTTGAGATTGGACCAGGCATCGGCCGTGTTCATGTCGATCTTGATGCCGTAGGCCTGCTCCACATCCCAGAGGACGTCCGCCAAACCCAGCGAATCAAACCCGAGCGCGTCCAGTTCCGTGGCGATTGTTATCTCGCCGACGAATGACGTAGGCATTCCCTCACCGCTCTCCGACTCGGCGCGTTTCTTGATCAGGGCAATGACGTCCGTTGCGAATTGATCGGCCATTCTGTTTCCTGTCTTTCTTTCCCGCGTTTCGACCTGGACGCGGCTCAGTTCCTGAGGCGCGCCGCGTCGCGAAAGCCATCACGCTTGGGCAACTGACAAAGCCCAATGCTCATAAAGCCGGATCAGGTCCGGCCGGTGTGTGGCGTAGGTGCAGTATGACGATGTGAGCCGCTACACCGTGCGCGTCTCCCAGTCTGTCCATAGGCTCGGAAGAAGTCGGACCCGGTCAGTTGCAACTCCCTTTCCCAGCACTCCACTGCCCGGTAGAGCGCATGAAAAATCTCCTTTCGGGCGGTTTCTTAAGACGCTCGCCACGCCATGAGGCAGTGGGGGCATCGGTGTGCGTCAGGTGCTTCTGCCCATGCAGGATTCCAGAACATTGATGAAATCGTTTGTTTCGATGAAAGGCATCCACACTTTGGATAGTTGACCACGCGTTTCAAAGATCGTGAACTACATCTCGTCGTTGTGCTCGACGCACTCCCGACAGAGCGCAACCTCATGGGCGCGGCATGCAGGATTAACCGAGCCCAGCCGGTCATGAGTGCGGCCGGCGCTCGGCTGCTCGATTATTTGCGCGATAAGCTCGCGACCATGTCCGCGGAGGTATTCAAACTTAACGCTGCGTCCGGGAGCTCTTGCCCTCCAGTTCGCGACGCTCTCCCGCCCATCCAGTGCTCGTTTATTTCGTCGGATAGTTTGACCCGGCTCTACCGAATCGCCGCTTCAGGATCATTCTTCCCGATTTCGTCACGCTCGTATTTTCTGCCGCGTCCTACACCGATTGGGCGCGAACAAAACTGAGCGCCTTGGAACCCGAACCCGTGCGTCGTGACCGGGAGCATCCGGGGCGAACTCATCCGCTCGGGGGCATCGCATCACCGGACGGCGACAGGCACGGTCGACCGGCATCTCGGCATCGGCTGGGAATTCGTCCATGGTCTGCATTGGCGACGACGCTTCCTGAGGCCACGTAGCCCTTATGCCAAGCTGGGCGCCCGGTTTGCGGCATCCGTGCCTACCCTCTTCGGACCTCGTGGGTTCCAACCGGCGACGAGGCGTGCATAGGCGCCCTCGGCCTGCTCCACCCAGCGGCGCTCTTCTTCCCGGTGGCTCTTTATGTTGTAGGCGTGCGCTCCCTTTTGGCCGCGCACAGCCTTGCTCCCGGCCTTGAGTTCCACATCGCGCAAGCTTCTTGGCATGCAGGGAGGGTCGAGCCTACGCGTAACTCTCGCCCTTCTCAACAGATGACAGATCACGACAGAGAGTTTGCGTGCGGTTGCCACGGCCGCGACATGCTGTCCGCGCCGGGCTCGCACGCCGCAGGGAGAAGGCTCGCAACGGTCCGGGAGCACGAGCGGCCGCCCAGGCCGCCTCGACGAGCATGCCGCGCGCATGACCACGGCCCTGCTTGGTGATCCGCCCATGGTAGGCCGGACCTGGCCGGACTGCTGGACGCTTGGGTTCAACCCGAGATAGGTCACGAGCTTCTGCGGATCGTCGAAGCGCGACACGTCGCCGATCGCCGCCCTTCATCGCCAGCGCGACGGTGATGTCGACGCCGGGAATGGTCATCAGCCGCTTCACGCCTTCATCCTCGAGAGCCGAGCGGACAAGATCGCGTTCGATGACCTGGAGGTCTTCGCCCAATCGGTCGAACTCGCGCAGATGCCCATCGATCGCGAGGCGCTCGTCCTGCGGTACGACCTGCTCGATTACCAGGTCCGACCCTTGGCGCCGCACAGGTCGGCATGCGGGCAGGACGGATCAGGTGGCTATGAAGGATCGACTGGATGACGCTCTTCAATCGAGATCTCTGTCGGACAATCTGATTGCGCCGTGTCACCTGTCGACGCAGAGCCTGCGTCGGCTCGTCCGCAATCCAGACTTCTGGCAAGAAGCCGCTGGCATAGAGCTGCGCAAGAACGTCGGCGTCGATCGTCGTTTTGATCTTGGCATAGGCAACGATAAACACCTGTTTCGGCTTGGCGATCCCCACCTTCTTCACATGCGGCGCAATCACAGCTGCAGCGGACGTCGCGCTGCCGGTGGCCTCGATCACCCCGACATCGTTCGGCGACAGCTTCGCGGCGAACGCCGCCAGCAGATCGCGCCGCATGTCGACGCGGCCGAGTCGCCTGAGCCTGCCCTCCTCCCATGCCACTGCTTCGGCGAAGGCGCGGTGAATATCCAGTCCGATGATAAGCATGCCCGTTCCTCCTTCTTGGCTCGGTCAAAGACGGGAGCTGGCGGGCAACACGACATCTACTGATCCGCGCTCGCAGCGCATCCGGGAAAGTCGCCAGGGGCGGCCATGTAACGAGCTCGGGCTCTCAGCCCACGGTCTATTGACGGCCTGCCTGCACCTTTGTGCTCCCGGTGCCCCACGTCCCGGATGGGCTCACCATAAGGGCGTTCCAAAACAAGAACAGCAGGACGAGAAGACACCACAGATCACATACCGGATAGCGGCAAGGCCAAGCGCTTCGTTCAGATAGGCTTGCGCCAATGGGCTTAGGCCGAGCCTACAACAGCTCTCAAAAACGCTGCCGGACTGCTGCATTGGCTCGCCGATACAATTGGCACAGGCCTCACGGCAGCTTAGGATCAAACCGCCCATCAGTCGCCTCGGACTGGAAAGGTGCACCCTATTAGATTCCACGCCCAGCTAGGTCGGGGCCGCCGAAGACGCTGGTTGATAGCCCGGCGCCATCGGCCCGGCGTTTCAAACTGCCAATCTCTGACCTGCACAGTACGAACGATTGCTCGCTTCGGCAGATCACGCGGCTCATATGTCGGACCTTAACGTCATCCATCATAAACTTTTTGCGACAAAAGATTGCAAGAATGCTAAATTGTTAAAGTCGTTTGTTTCGGTTAAAGGCATCCATCCCATGGATGGCTGATGACATGCGTTTCAAAGGACTTGATCTAAATCTCCTCGTTGTGCTCGACGCACTCCTGACGGAGCGTAATCTCTCGGCGGCGGCCCGCAGGATCAACCTGAGTCAGCCCGCCATGAGTGCGGCCGTCGCCCGACTGCGCGATTATTTCCGCGATGAACTGTTTACGATAAGAGGTCGCGAACGATTTCTAACCCCGCGTGCGGCAGCATTTGCCCCCGCAGTTCGCGACGCTCTCCAGCACATCCAGTGCTCGATTATTTCTTCGGATCCGTTTGACCCAGCTCGAGCCGATCGCCTCTTCAGGATCATTCTTTCCGATTTCGTCACGCTCGTGTTTTTCGAAAAGCTTGTGGAGCGTATTTCACGGGAAGCCCCCGCCGTCAGCTTCGAACTGCTGCCTGTCGACGATAGCCCCGATGAGCTTCTCCGGCGCGGTGACGTCGATTTTCTAATTCTACCGGATATGTTCACGTCGAGTGTGCATTCAAGCATTGCGCTGTTTGACGAGAAGCTCGTGTGCGTAGGCTGTCCCACAAACAAGCAGCTGCCACAGCAGCTTACATTCGAGAGATACATGTCGATGAGGCACGTCGCGGTCAGGTTCGGGCGTACGATGAAGCCGTCTATCGAGGAATGGTTTTTGCTTGAGCATGGCCTTAAGAGACGTGTCGAGGTCGCCGTGCAGGGCTTCAGCATGATTCCACCTATGGTGTCCGGCACAGCTCGTATAGCGACCATGCCCTTACGGCTGGTCAGGCATTTCGAAAAAACGTTCCCCCTGCGGGTTATCGAACTTCCGCTGCCATTTCCCACATTCACCGAGACCCTCCAATGGCCGGCCCTCCACAATAGCGATCCGGCAAGCATCTGGATGCGGGAGATAATGATACAGGAGGCATCTCGGATGGCTGCCCCGCTGTGAACCCTCGGAAAATTCAGGCGCACCTATAGTCACTACACCTGTCACCATCTACTTTGACGACAATAGCCCTCGCCGGATAAAGTCGATGCTGGCGGCAAGTGCGCCTGCGAGATCGTCCAGAGAATGGACTTCCTCGATCAGCTCGAACGAGAAAGGTCCCGCGTAGCCGCCATCCAGCAGCGCCTGAATCTGGCTGCCATTGTCGGAACCTGCAAGAAAGCGATCGGGGTAAATCCAGAAGGTCGGGTCGTTTACGCTTGAAATGTGCACCAGGCCGGTAAGCTCGCAGAACAGGCATGTCTCCCCGGCCAGGGTGTGGTGGAACGTGTCGTGCACGAGGCGAAAGACGGACTGGCCATCAACCGCGGCAACGGCCTCGGCCGCTTCCTTCTTTGATCGAAGCGAGCAGGTTCGGAAACCCAGCGGCTCGATGAGACCGATCAGACCCCGCGACTGGAGGATTGGCTTGATCTCGTTTAGAGCGAAACGAAGATTGTCCTGGCGCTCGCTATTGGTGGGCCACGAGCTGCGGTTGGCCGGCACCAACACGAGCGTCTCTGCCCCGCACGCCGTCGCATAATCGGCGAGGTTGCTTGCCTCGGCCTGACGCGTTGGAGTCCAGTCGTTGAACCGCTGCAAGGCGTTGACAGAGATGATCGTGACGCCCGCTTCGGTAGCGGCAAACCGAACGTCCGCAGCCGGAATGCCGCGTGCGACAGGATTGCTGAAATGAGGGTAACGGATTTGGACGTCGGTCAGGCCTTGGTCACGGGCAAGCGCGAAAAGCGCACTGACGTCAAGGCGGGGCGCCGCCATGTGATCGAGTGCAAAGCGGGGCGATACCTGGCGCATTGCTTGACTTTCCTTCCATGAAGCGCGGCTGCCATTTCGGCATCCGGCTTCTTTCAAGACGGAACCACGCCGGTTCACAGATCGGACAGAGACGGCCGAGTCAATCGAGCTTTCCTTTCATCGGTGAAAGGAAAATGGGCGCTCATGATAGAAATCCATCAAGGTCAAATATTTTCCGGAAGATAAATGTCGAACGGCAGAAATGTCTGCCCCGGGCTCTCCGCGACGCCGGCTTTGATGGCCCGCTCCATTGCCATTATCAGCTCCTGGCAAAGTCGGCGCATTGGCGTGCCGACCGCCATCGTCAAGATGTCATCCGCAAGCGCCCCACGTGACTGCGGCGTCATTTCACTCACGATCGCGACGAGATCCTGACCGCTCCCCTCTTCTCGGAGCGCGGAAATTGCTCCCTCTATACCCCCGCCGGCCATATAGAAGCCGACGAGCTCTGGTTCCCGCTGCATAAGATCCAGCAATTTTTCGTAAGTGAGCTGCCGTTCATCAAGGTTCACGAGCGGATCAAGCACCTCGAATTTGGGCGCGTTCTCACGAAAATAGGCACGAAAGGCCGTTTCCCGCGTCGCATGCGCCTGGAAGCGATGGCTTCCGACAAACACCGCCACCTTGCCGGGCCGTTTTGCGGCCTTGGAAAACACCCAAGCGGCAGTCCGTCCGACCTTGCTGTTGTTGAGGCCGATGTAGCCCTCGCGCACGCCATCGGCGAAGTCGGATAACAGCGAAAATACCGGGATACCTTTCGCCTTGAGCTCCTCGACTGATGCTGTGATTTTCGGGTGATCGGCCGCCACCATGGCGATCGCCTGGCAGCGGCTTCCAAGGTCCTTAAGAAGCGGGAGCAGGTCACGCGGCAAATGTGACTGCGCGAACTCGATGATCGGAAGGCCGTGGAAGGATTTAGCCATACTGACCGACTCTTCAATATTGCGAGCGAAATCTTGGTAAAAATCGTGGGCAGGTTTTCTCAAGATGAAGCCCAGCTTGTAGTGCGGCAGGTGCTGCTGCAAGCGCTGTTTGATGAGACCGGCAGCATGATAGCCGATCGCGTGCGCGGCCGCATGGACCCGCTGGGCGGTCTCCTCTCGCACCGGAAGGCGGACGTTCAGAACCCGATCGACTGTTGCTACGCTGACTCCGGCTTCGCGGGCGAGATCGGCAATTGTGACGCGCTTTCCCCTAGCGATTCTGATCGGCCGGTCCTCCGTCATCCGGTGCGATCCCGCGACGGCTTGGGGCGGCAAGCTGAAATAGTTACCACACCCCACGGTTGATAACGCATTCGACGAACAGCGCTCCATGCGGACCCAGATGAGTTTCCGTGAACCGTTCGTTTGCTTAGGGGCTTCATGGTGTTGTATTACTCTCCGCGTTAGTACACTATTTCCAGCGCTCTTTGGAGGCCGGCAATTCGACTGCTGTGAAGGCCGTGACTTACACGTCGCGCTATTGCTTGCTTGCGGGGAGCCCGTTTGATGTAACCCTAACCGCGGAAAGCGGCTTCCATCCGGGACTGGTCCAATTCGCCTTCCCAGCGAGCGACAACGAGCGATGCCACCGCATTACCGACTAAATTCGTCAGCGCGCGGCATTCCGACATGAAGCGGTCCACGCCAAGAATTAGAGCCATTCCGGCAACGGGAACACTCGGCACGACAGACAGAGTAGCGGCCAATGTGATGAAGCCGGCGCCGGTGACGCCTGCCGCACCCTTCGAGGAAAGCATCGCAATTAGCAGCAGGAGGATCTGATCGGCAATTGACAAATCTGTGTTCGTCGCCTGCGCGATGAAGAGGGCGGCGATCGTCATGTAGATATTGGTGCCGTCCAGATTGAATGAGTATCCAGTAGGGATGACGAGACTTACGACCGAACGCGCGGCGCCGGCCTTCTCCATCTTCTCCATGAGCGAGGGCAGCGCGGCCTCCGAGGAGGACGTTGCCAGGACAAGCAGCAGCTCGTCCTTGATGTAGCGGACAAGAGAAAAGATCGAGAAGCCGTTGCAGCGGCAGACCACGCCGAGAACCCCGAACACGAAGAGGAAGGCGGTCAGATAGAACGTCGCGACCAGTATCGCGAGGTTGGCCACCGAACCGATTCCGTATTTGCCGATCGTAAAGGCCATAGCGCCGAAGGCGCCGATGGGTGCAGCCTTCATCAGAATGCCGACGAGCTTAAAAATGGGGGCGGTGAGCGCCTGGAGAAAGGTAACGACCGGCCTGCTCGTCTCTCCGGTCATCGCCAGAGCAATGCCGAACAAGACCGAGAAGAACAAGACTTGCAGGATGTCGCCTTCCGCGAAGGCACTGGCAATCGTTGACGGGATGATGTTCATCAGGAAGCTGGTCACGGACTGCTCGTGAGCCGTGGCCACATAGCCCTTAACGGCTTCGACATCGAGCGAGGCCGGATCGATGTTGAGGCCGGCGCCAGGCTGAACGATATTCGCGACAATCAGCCCGACAACGAGTGCAAGCGTCGAGAAGGTAAGGAAATAAACCATCGCCTTGGCGGCAACTCGGCCGACCTTCTGCAGATCGCTCATGCCGGCAATGCCGGTCGCAATTGTCAGGAAGATGACAGGTGCGATAATCATCTTGATGACTTTGATGAAGGCATCGCCGAGCGGCTTCAGGCTTTGGCCGGTTTCCGGATAGAGGTAGCCAATTGCGGCTCCAAGGACCATGGCGGCAAGTACCTGCACGTAGGTCCGGGCAAAATGGCGCTTGCGGGGCGCTGCGATCGCGCGGGGGACTCTTGGAACCAACATCGTTTCTCTCTCCCTGACCGGATCGGGGTGGGGGCTCCTCCTTCTCCCATGCTGCGCTCCGGTCGAGCGCTGCTGTCATCTCGGAGCAAGCGCCGTGCCAACTGGACGCCTGTCCCGTCCAGCGAGATTGGTGCAGTTGCGCACTGGAACCCTCCACCTTGCCGGAATTCTGCACTCGAGGCTCGCCAAAGATCGCGTCTGAGGAAGTGCTTCATCAGAGAGGGAATTGACCAGGTCGCCTTGCGCCCGTGCCCTTTGATGTTCGCCGCAGATCGACTGCCGGTTGCCTTGGTGACTTTGGTTTGTCAGTTTTGGAACGGAATGCGCGCAAACTGCAGGATATCCTACACGCCCATCAGAGCACGCGGTACAAGCGATTAAGCGTAGGAGCGCATTGAATCTCCGAGGTCAAAAAATCTTGAATAAGGTCCGCGTGCGAAGTGAATCCGCAACTCGTCAAAGTTCTCCACCGTTTGATCAAGCGGTCGCGTTTCCTGGCGCTGCAAGATGGCGTTATCTGATGGCTCAAGCGCTGGAACGCCCAGGAAATCCCAAACCGCTCCCAAGCATTGGGCAGGTTCGTGAAGTAGGCTCTCGTATTCCATTACAAGCAGGTTGGTCGACGTGAAGGAGTCCATAACGCGAGCGTGAAAATCGTCGGCGGCTTTGAAATAAGCCTCACAGTCGGCGATTGACAACCTGACGCTCGGTGGCCGAGCGGTATCGTTGTCCGAGCTGAACTTCAGCCACTGACCGCTTTCCCTGGCCTGCACAAAGGATCGGAGCGATTCCAATACGTTTCGGCGAACAACGAGGATGACCTTGAGTGCTGGCCAACGAGCTAATTCCGCAAAGAATGCTGGACGCTCGCGAAACTGAGGTTCATTGATCTTGCAGCCAAGATGCGTCACATTCTTGTAGTCGCGCATAGGGCAGCGCACATAGGCAAGCTCAAGAAGCTCGCGATCCGTGCCTAGCAGGCGATCCGTGCTGGGCCAATTGGGATCATATTCGTTTAGCAACTCACCGTTACTCAGAACGGTCGGATGCTCGTTTAGCAATTCTTCTAAATAGTGTGTTCCGGTCCTTGGCATAGCAAGGATCACAAAAGGCTCAGGAGTTGGTTCGTTGTGGGTCATTGCATGTGTATCCAACTAAATAATGGCCGCGACGGTCTGGGGACGCGCACAAGAAGCTTGGCTGCTATCGCTTGAACGCTCCGGGTGGGTCCGCGCGCCTCACCACCCAGCCTGTACTCCGAGGTGTGGTCGCGAAGATGGGCGCGTGCCTGCAGCGGCTGGGTGGCGCCCGGCTTCGGCGTTGTTGTACCACTCGCGATTCCTGGCACACGCATGCCTCCGGGCCGCTGGGGGCAGTTTGCAATCCGGCATTGCGGACCTCCTTCTCGTTGATGGGCGTAGGTAAGCGTCAACGCATTAGTCGTCGATGAAACAGTCCAGCCGACAGAAAAAAAGGCAATACAGCGAACATGCAAAGTGCGCCTATATGCAGCCCTACATTGTCGCCCAGGCGGCCGAGCATCACCGGACGGATTAGATCGATAGAATTCGCCAGCGGCGAGAAGGCCGCAATCTGCTGAAACACTCCTGGCAATTGGCCGACTGGAAAAACCGCGCCCGAAAGGAACAGCATGGGTGTGATGACAAGCGTCTGATAGAAAATAAAATAGTGATAACTGGGCGCGAGCGCGATGACGAGCATGGCCAGGCTCGCAAAGGCGAACCCGGTGAGAGCGATGACCGGCAGCACGTAGAGAACCGACGTCCACGCGGCATAACCTAGCGCGGCGGCAACAATCGCAATTGTCGTACCGGCCAGAAAGGCCTTTGTGGCTGCCCAGGTCAATTCACCGAGAACGATGTCGCCGAGGGTAAGTTGTGTGTGCAGGATTGCTTCCCAAGTGCCCTGATCGCGCATTCGACCGAAAACCGCGTAAATTGTTTCGAAGGTTGATGCTGTCATCGCGCTCGTCGCAACCATGCCGGCTGCCAGAAAGGCGATGTAGGATGCACCTTCGATGCGGCCTACCAACAGTCCAAGGCCAGTGCCGAGCCCGAAAAGGTAAATCATCGGATCAGCAAGGGTGCCGAGCATTGAAGCAAATGCCACCTTCTTCCATGCCAGATGATTGCGGCGCCACACCGCGATCCAGTTCCAGGCGTTGGCGGGTAGAGCGGCCGCAAAACGTTCACCCATTGCTCACTTCTCCATCTCACGTCCGGTTAACCTCAAGAAAACGTCCTCCAGACTGGGTGGACGCTCTAGAATACGCAGACCCGCTCGACCGCGAAGCTGGATGCGCACATCCTCCGGCTCAGGCGCATAGCAAAAGAGCGTCTCGCCGCTTACCTCGACACGCTGAACGTACGGTCTGATCAGCGAAATCAGCTCCTGTGGATTGCCGCCGAAGATCTCGATCACGTTGCACCCAATGTACTCGTCGATCAGCGCATGAGGACTGCCCTCGGCGATCTTGCGTCCCCGCTCGAGAACACACAGCCGATCACAAAGCCGCTCAGCCTCTTCCATGAAATGGGTGGTCAAAATGATCGTTTTTCCGCTCGCCAGCAGGAAACGAAGTCGCTCCCAGATCAGATGGCGGGCATGCGGGTCGAGGCCGGTCGTGGGCTCATCCATCACAAGCAACTGGGGGTCGTTGATCAGAGCACGTGCCAGCGTCAGGCGCCGCTTCATCCCGCCGGATAGCAGGCCGACACGTGAATCCGCCTTGCTCTCAAGGCGAGCGAACTCGAGGAGCCGTGGGATGACGGCGTTGATCTCTCTTGTACTCATGCCGAAGTAGCGCCCGAACACCAACAGGTTCTCGCGTACCGTAAATTCCAGGTCGAGATTGTCGAACTGCGGGACCACGCCTATGCCCTTGCGGGCCAAGCGGCTGCGTGCCGGCACTGGTAGACCGAGGACTGTTATATCACCCGCGTCAGGCCGGGTCATACCGAGGAGCATACGCGCAATCGTGCTCTTGCCTGCGCCGTTCGGCCCCAGCAGACCGAAGCACTCTCCCGATGCAACGGTGAAGGACAGCCCGTCCACAACGAGCTTGTTTCCGAATAATTTGGTTACGCCGGTAAGGTCGATTGCTACATTGGACATGCGTCTATCTCAAGCGGAATGAGTCCGATTGGCCACCGGCAGCTTACTTGCGAATTCTGGTTCAGAGCAGGCCACCGCCTTGAGATGGCACCTTTGGAAAGTCGCGGCCGGAGCGACGCGTGTATCGCTTCCGCCAAAGAATAACGTCAAGATGCCACGTGTCGCTTCCAGATAGTTCCCGTTCTGACCATAGGTAACTCGAAAGCTTCACCCCGTGTCGACTGACACAACTTACTCGGTCACTCGGCGCTGCAAGGCCGTCAGACTTCACCAGCTGTGAGCGAAAGATCTGCAGTATGAAGTGACTCCGCAATTCCAGAA
The DNA here is from genome assembly GCF_003997405.1 of Mesorhizobium sp. M2A.F.Ca.ET.042.01.1.1. Taxonomy (NCBI): domain Bacteria; kingdom Pseudomonadati; phylum Pseudomonadota; class Alphaproteobacteria; order Hyphomicrobiales; family Phyllobacteriaceae; genus Mesorhizobium; species Mesorhizobium sp. M2A.F.Ca.ET.042.01.1.1. The sequence continues at coordinate 7,463 of NZ_RZRX01000024.1, read as the reverse complement.
TTGCCCGCAGCATTTGCTCCGGCAAGCGGCATCGCGCTTGTGATTTCCTTTGTGCTCCTGTTGGGCAGGGGAACACTTTTACGCGACAGCCAATCGCTATTGCTCAATGTACACAGGGCGTAAGCCTTCAAGGGGATCAACAGGAATATCCTGATTAACGCGTGCATTGAATAGCCGATGAATCGAAGCTGCCGAGTGCGGAAAGATAACACCGTAGATCTGATTATGGTCATCGTGACAATAGCCAGCACCGTCCACCAATTTACTGTATGTGAAAATAGTAGCTCACCGAGCGCCGTTACTACCGCGATGCCGAGCAACAATGGGCCGAGATTCTCTCCCATCACATCCAAAGTTAGATAGCGATCCAGGCCACGCAGTAGACCTCGCGCAAGCATCGTGTCCCGGAAGGTGCTTCGTGCCCAGCGGAGTTGTTGGCGCAAATAAGGTCCCATCTTGTCCGGAACGACTGTCGCCGCGACGGCACCTGGAACGTACTCGGTTCGAAAGCCTGCTTTCAGCATGAGGATCGTAAGATGACGGTCTTCACCGAAGTCGCTTGGTTTCCCCCTGAACAGCTGCGTCTCGTATTGATCCAGCAGAGAAAGGAGACAAGACCGGCGGTACATTGCACATGGGCCGCAGCAGCACATGACCGCACCAAAGCGACCTTGCGCCGCGCGCTCCTCATTGCAAGCCAGCCAGTATTCCATATCGATCAATCGGGTCAACCAAGTGTCGCTGCGGTTGTATGCCGTCAGCTGGCCCATGGCCGCTCCGACCATGGAATCCCGCATTTTTACTGCAAGCTTTGTGATGACGTCGGACGCAAGTGTCGTGTCAGAGTCGACGCTGAGCACGAAATCTCCAGATGAGCGGCGGATGGCGGCGATCTGCGCCTTGCGTTTGCCAACATTCTCGCGGAGCAGAATGAAATTGAATCTCGGGTCGCCCTCGTAGGCGTGATGTACCGGGATGACGGCATTACGATTTCCAGAACCGTCGTCAACCAGATAGACCTGAAATGTTCCGGCGTAATCTTGATTTGCAATGGAAGCTAAACACGCCGCGAGTGTGCGCGGGTCCTCATTGTAGCAGGGGATAATGACATCCACGCTCGGCCAACGGTCGGATCCGAACAAGCTTTCCGACGGCGGCGTAACATTTTCCGGTTGGGAGTAGACCGCTTGCATGCCTCTGTAAACAGTCGAGAGCACCGCATAAGACGAAACGGCAACAGTACTGGCTGTGGTGAGAAGGTCCATAGGATCTCTGTTTGTTCAGGGGTGTTGAGGAAGTGATCGGATTACAAATCCGCGGCCGTGCAATTCTGGAATTAGGCGTGACAACGCTGTCACCGTCTGGTCGCGCAGACTGGCTTGATTGCCTGGTTGCAATTCGTCGGGAGCGCACCCGTCGTGCAACAGCACGATTGCGCCCGGCCGGATATCGGCGAGCACTCTGTCGACGATGGCGTCAACGCCGGGGCGAGACCAGTCGCGTGGATCAATGGACCAATGGACGGGCGCCAATGCCGCACCCGCTGATGCAGCGATTACTTCTTCGGTCCAGATGCCATACGGTGCACGAAAGTACCGAACCATGGCCTGCGGGCAAGCCATCCCTATGACTCTGTTTGCCTCAACTATCTGGCAGTCGACTTCGACGGACCCGCATTTGGCCAGGTCCGGATGAGTCATCGTGTGGTTGGCTATACCGTGCCCGTCTGTAATAATTCGGCGAACGAGTTCCGGCTCGTCGGCCGCGTAGGCCCCAACAACGAAGAAGGTCGCCGTCACCTGATGTTGCGCCAGCACATTGAGTATCTGCGGTGTGAAAAATGAATTGGGACCATCGTCAAACGTCAGATAGACGCTGCGCTCTGCAGTGCCATCGGCATTGTCACTCTGCCCTTCGCATATGTAGTCCAGAGGCTTCATAGTTCCGGACCGTTCCGGTCGATCAGGGTACCGGACGGCCACTCGTCCATCGAGCGTCCGATCGGCGAAACCAACACGAGTACGTCTTCCAGGCGCGTGGGCGGCAGGTCGGGATGCACATCTGGACGGGTCGATCGTACGCGAACGCCCGACACAATGTTCGCGAGGCCGGCTCTGCAGAATCTTTCGACATGGTTTCGCAGCGCGTGCCGAACCGTGCCGAAAGCGAATGGAACACCCAACTGATGGAGCACTGGGTACGCCACGCGCATCGAAAAACCGATTCCGAGCCCTTCAAGATCCGGACGAACCGCGTACAGGCCCAATTCAGCGACGATCAAGTCGACCTCGCCAACTTTGATGAAGCGCCGCAGCATGCCGATGTGAGCCGCTACCCCATGCGCGTCGTAGCCGATTGCGCGGAATTCCGGCCTCGCGCCGGCCCAACTGCGGCCGCCTTCGAATGGCTCCGCGTTGAAGGCGCCAGTCCGTCCATAGGTCTTTCGAAAAAAGTCGGAGAGTTCGACATGGTCGGCCAGTTGCAGCTCATTTTCCCAGCACAACTTCCAATCGACATTCGGGCGCATGGAAGACCTCACCTTGGAGCTGTCTGGTTGAGATAAATGTCCAAGCATTGGTTAAATAATTGGCATCGCACCAACGGGGCGTAACTTGTGGAGACCGCCGAAAGACCAAGCCGTAATGCAGATGCGACTGACTTTGTGCGCCCCGCACACCAGATGATGCTCCTCGGATCCAACGCAACCATGGGAACTACCTATCTTTCCAACTTGAAGCGCCTCTATGGGACCTGCAGCAAAAACGGTAAAATCCTTTGTTTAGATGAAAGGTATCCACGCTTTGGATAACTGGGCGAATGCGTTCCATATGGCTGGTCAATTATCGTCGTCACGCTCGAGGCACTTCTGACGAAGCGCAAAGCTCACGCCCGCGGCACGCGCGGCCGTTGCCGGGCCGCGCGATTATCTCCGTAAGAGCCGAGCGGAGCTCAGACACGACGATTGATCAGAATCTGATTCGCGGGTTCAGTATCTCTTTCGTGTATCCAGCTCTGGGCTGTCCTTTGGCGGGAGTTAGGTTCGCCCAGGTTCTGAGCCTGGGGCGTCGGCCCGTTCGCCGCACAGGCTCCTTCGCACATCGTCGAGGCCGAGAAAGAGGGGGCCACACAGCTCCCCCTGTACTTTCCACCACCCGACACCAGCGCTCACCCAGGGCGCCGGCCTTGCTCACCTCAACGGATAGCGCACTCGCGCCGCTTCACGATTAAAAGAATTCTACAAGCAGATGCCTGTTTGATCGTGAGACGTCCGCTGCCAATTCCCGCATCGCAGAGGCAGCCAATAGCGCTCGCTTCACATAGTGGTCCGGCAAGCAGCTAGATACGACAGGTGACCTCAAATGAGGCGTCTTGCATGGCTTCTACACCTGCCTGAATGCCAGAACTGCGTTCGTACCGCCCATGGCGAAGGCGTTGCTCATGGCGACGCGCACCTTGCGCTCGCGCGGCACATTGGGTGTGATGTCGAGGTCGCAAGCGGGATCTGGCTCGCGATAGTTGGCGGTCGGCGGCACGACGTCCTCTTGGATTGCCATCACGCAGGCGATCATTTCAAGCGCGCTCGCTGCGCCGAGGCAATGCGCGTGCGTGGACTTGGTGGAAGAGATGGACATCAAATAAGCGTGGTTTCCAAACACACGCTTGATCGCCGCCGTTTCAGTCTGATCATTGCTTTTGGTACCGGTGCCGTGCGCGTTGAGGTAGTCGACGTCCTCGGCATTCAGCCCGGCATCGGCAAGGCAGGCGCGCATCGCCGACGCTGGCCCCTCGACAGATGGCGCGGCAATGTGGAAGGCATCGGCGGAAAGGCCGACGCCGGCGATCTCGGCAAGAATTGTGGCACCACGCCTCGTGGCATGCTCGTAGCTTTCCAGCACGGCCATGCCCGCACCCTCGCCCAGCACCAGGCCCTTCCTATCGGCGGAGAAGGGCCGGCAGGTATCGGGTGAAAGCACGCGCATTGCTTCCCATGCTTTCAGCACGCCCCATGCGAAGGGTGCGTCGCTGCCTCCGGAAACCATTACGTCGGCCCGGCCCAGCTTGATCTGGTCCACCGCCGAGGCGATCGCATGGTTGGCCGAGGCACATGCGGAGGTCACCCCGAAGACCGGCCCGCGCAAGCCGAGGCTCAAGCTAAGATGGACGGAAGCGGCGCTGGGCATCACCTTTACTCCAGTGAAGAGTTCAGCACGGATTGCGCTACCCAAAAGCAGTGAGCGGTAAGTTTGTTCTGTTGCGTATGAACCGGTAAATCCGACGCCCACTGTCGCGCCGAAGCGATGGGCATTCCCCTCGTCCCAGGAAAGTCCGGCCTGCCGCATGGCTTCGCGCGCTGCAAGCACGGCGAGCAAGCTGAAGCGGTCCATGGAGATGAGATGCCCCCGGTTGATGTCGTGCTGGGGCAGCGCCTTGATCTCAGCGCCGGTCATGCCCTCCAGGTCATGAAGCTCGGAATTGGCGATCGGGCCGATGGCGGAGCGGCCTTCGCGCATCTCTTTCCACATAGAGGCGGCGTCGGTGCCCAGTCCGCACAGGCCGCCCACTCCGGTGATAACGACGCGCCTGTCCATTCAAGCCTCCTTCGCAAGCAAGCCGCGGACGGCTTCCACGACGTCGCCGACATTCTTGAGATTGGACCAGGCATCGGCCGTGTTCATGTCGATCTTGATGCCGTAGGCCTGCTCCACATCCCAGAGGACGTCCGCCAAACCCAGCGAATCAAACCCGAGCGCGTCCAGTTCCGTGGCGATTGTTATCTCGCCGACGAATGACGTAGGCATTCCCTCACCGCTCTCCGACTCGGCGCGTTTCTTGATCAGGGCAATGACGTCCGTTGCGAATTGATCGGCCATTCTGTTTCCTGTCTTTCTTTCCCGCGTTTCGACCTGGACGCGGCTCAGTTCCTGAGGCGCGCCGCGTCGCGAAAGCCATCACGCTTGGGCAACTGACAAAGCCCAATGCTCATAAAGCCGGATCAGGTCCGGCCGGTGTGTGGCGTAGGTGCAGTATGACGATGTGAGCCGCTACACCGTGCGCGTCTCCCAGTCTGTCCATAG
>NZ_RZRX01000024.1:0-2288 GCF_003997405.1 Mesorhizobium sp. M2A.F.Ca.ET.042.01.1.1 | reverse complement strand
ATCACGCTTGGGCAACTGACAAAGCCCAATGCTCATAAAGCCGGATCAGGTCCGGCCGGTGTGTGGCGTAGGTGCAGTATGACGATGTGAGCCGCTACACCGTGCGCGTCTCCCAGTCTGTCCATAGACTCGGAAGAAGTCGGACCCGGTCAGTTGCAACTCCCTTTCCCAGCACTCCACTGCCCGGTAGAGCGCATGAAAAATCTCCTTTCGGGCGGTTTCTGTTCTGCCCATGCAGGATTCCAGAACATTGATGAAATCGTTTGTTTCGATGAAAGGCATCCACACTTTGGATGGTTGACACGCGTTTCAAAGATCGTGAACTACATCTCGTCGTTGTGCTCGACGCACTCCCGACAGAGCGCAACCTCATGGGCGCGGCATGCAGGATTAACCGAGCCCAGCCGGTCATGAGTGCGGCCGGCCGGGTCGGGCGATAGGCAGTCATGCCCTGCCCTTCCTGCGGGTCAAGCACTCCGAAAAAACATTTCCCCCATAAATGCTAGATCTTCCGTTGCCTTTTCGCGGGCTTCTGCGTGAGGTGAGGCACGCCATCCATGGCATGTGGCACACGCACGCGATGCCAGTGCACGGTCGTTTTCTCGGCAAGGCCGTTCTCTACCTCGACCCGCACGCGCTCGCCCTGACGGACCCGGATTTCCGGGCCTGGAACGGGCCTTCGGCGCGCAATCGAGCCCGGTTCACCCGGCCCAATGGCGTCCACTTTGGGGGCGCATGCACTGCAGACCCGCTGGACCTGATCCGGGAGAGGATGGGCGCGGCGATTGGAATAGCTATGAAAGCGCATCGGACCGTGGAACTGCGCGCGCAGACTTTCGGAGGAAGGCTCGCTTTTAAACGTTATCGTGCAACTCTGACCGTTCTTCGCCTTGGCGGGTGCCGCGGAAGAATCCCGGGTTCTGCGAGCGCTGCGAGAACACCTGCGGTCGATCCTGTACCACAATCTCGCGAAGCTCGATGCTCTCTACAAACGATGTCTTGGATTCTCACGCCCTTATTTCAGCACTTCGCTCGCTTGCCCGACTCGGCCGCGGTCAGCCTTCACCGCCAATTTTATTGGCGCAGCGACGTTCCTATCGGTTCAGGCGAAGCTTCTTGAACCTGCCGCTCTCTCGTTGCCCTGGCACGATTAATCGTCCTCTCAGTCTGTCATTGGCGGAGTCGCTCCTGAGGCGCGCGCCGGCGAGTTCGAGGAGCGCGTGGCTATCTCCTCGGTCCAGCCGGATTCCGCTGCGCGCTCAGCCAATTCCTGGAAGGCCGATTCCAAGGCGAGCTGGCATTGAAGGCCGCGGTCCGGATGGTCGACTAGCTTGGTTCCACGATCGCAATGCTTGATCGCTTCATTGCAGGCCATGGGCTCTCGCCCTCTCCTTTTGCCACACGAGGCGCCAGCTCACGTGTTGTGCGCCCCGGCAACCGCTTTCACCAGCCGCTCCAGCGATCCCGCGCGCTCCAGCTCCGCAAAGAATGATGCGGCGTGACGCTACCCAGCCGGTGCTTCTCGGCCATTTGCACACATAGGGATAGTCGACCATGAAATCGGACCGAGGCGAGGCGTTGGACGTTTCAGTCTTGGTCTGAATGCGCCGCCCACGAGCCGATCGGCCTTCTCGATGATTTGGCGCACCCTCGTTGTCGACAAGCCATGTTCCTGAGCCAGGTCGGCGAAACTCTTGCCCTTCAGAAAGCCGTCGACCAGGGCTATGTTCCTATCGACGGTCGGCTAAATCCCAGCAGGCGCGCGCAGTTTTCCGGCATCATTCCGTTTGTTCATCCGCTTGTCCGCGCCCCCTGCAAATCCTACCGGGCCAAATCGGTGCTTGGAAGACCCACTCATGTCATGGCCTCGGGAAAGTACAAGGCCGACGGTTATGTGAATACGAAAGATGCTGGCGATCACCATGATCGTTGGTGACCGCTGACCTCCCCAATGTCGGCTTCGACGGCACACCGGGAGCTCTCGGCAATGTTGAATAATTCCGTTTGAAGATGGTTGACTTCGTCGTCGAGGCTCGATCCATCAGGATCGGTATCGACGATTCTATATTTGAGAAACCCAAATTCGTTTGACTCGCGCAATTCGCTGTACGGCGTATCATCGCAAGCGCGGGATTCCGACATCCTGCGAAGTGCCCGCGTTGCTGGAATCGATTTTGCGGAAGTAAAAAGGCCCCGGCGCTGGGTCGGCGCGCAGGGCCTTCAGGCATGTACGAGCTACCAGCATGTCCAGTTATGATCGTGCGCTATCATAATGAACAAACGGTGAA
>NZ_RZRX01000249.1:0-9384 GCF_003997405.1 Mesorhizobium sp. M2A.F.Ca.ET.042.01.1.1 | reverse complement strand
CCCTCCAAGAGTGAGAGGGCGGCGCTTCGCTTCGTGACGAGTTTGGGTTCGAGAGAGAGGCTCTCGGCGCTCGTCGCGGAGTAAGGAACATGGCAACTGCCGTTCAGAAGATCACCCTGTCGTCCTCGCGCGACATTCCCTTCAATAAGCTGGTGCTAAGCCAGGCCAACGTCCGGCGCGTGAAGGCCGGCGTCTCGATCGAGGAACTGGCCGAGTCGATCGCGCGTCGCGGCCTGATCCAGAGCCTTCATGTGCGCCCCGTTCTCGATGACGAAGGCCAGGAGACCGGCATGTTCGAGGTGCCCGCTGGTGGCCGCCGCTACCGCGCACTGGAAATGCTCGCCAAGCAGAAGCGCCTCAACAAGACCACGCCGGTCCCCTGCGTCGTCTCGGCCGCCGACACCGCCATCCTCATCGATGAGGTTTCGCTGGCCGAGAATATCGAGCGCGCGCCGCTCCATCCGCTCGACCAGTATCGCGCGTTCCAGGCCATGCGCGATAAGGGCATGACCGAGGAGGACATCGCCGCGGCGTTCTTCGTCGAGGTAAATATCGTCAAGCAGCGGCTGCGCCTGGCGTCGGTTTCGCCTGCGCTGCTCGACATTTATGCCGAAGACGGCATGGAGCTGAAGCATCTCATGGCATTCAGCGTGTCGAACGACCATGCCCGGCAGGAGCAGGTCTGGGAAGCGATCCGCAATAGCTGGCAGAAGGAGCCGTACCACATCCGCCGCATGCTGACCGAGACGACGGTGCGCGCTTCGGACAAGCGCGCTGTCTTCGTCGGCGTTGACGCCTACGAGGCCTCCGGCGGCATCGTCATGCGCGACCTCTTCGAGTCCGACGACGGTGGCTGGCTTCAGGACGTCGGGCTTCTGAACCGGCTCGTGTCCGAGAAGCTCACCACGATCGCCGACGAAATTGCGACCCACGGCTGGAAATGGGTCGAGGCCGCCGTCAGTATCCCCTACGGCGTCACCCATGGCCTTCGCGAGATCAAGGGCGTTCCGCTCGACATCACTGCGGAAGAACAGGCCACGCGCGACGCGCTGCAGGAGGAACTCGACCGCTTGACAGCCGAGTATGAGGACGCCGACGAACTGCCGGACGAAGTCGATGCTCGCTTGGGCGAGATCGAAGCGGCGATCGATGCGCTGGATAACCGTCCGGTCCGCTATGACCCGGAGGAAGTCGCCATCGCCGGCGTCTTCGTCAGCATCGACGCCGACGGCTCGCTCTCCGTCGATCGCGGCTACGTCCGGCCTGAAGACGAAAGGCCGGTCGAGGTTGCCGATGAAACGGTGCCCGAGGACGACATCGATCCGGAAACCGGCGAAATCCGGACGCCAGCCATCCACCACGCGGTCATTACGATCGGAGGCCAGCCCGTGCAGTCCGAGGAGGAAGACGAGCAAAACGGCCTGAAGCCGTTGCCCGAGCGTCTGGTCATCGAGCTGACCGCCCATCGCACACTCGCCCTGCGCGATGCGCTGGCGAACAATCCGCAGGTCGCCCTGACGATGCTGCTCCACAAGCTGGCCAGCGACACATTCCGGCATACGGCGCCGACCGGCTGCCTCGAAGCGAGTGTCCGGCACCTCTACCTCTCCGGCCAGTCACAGGAGATGAAGGCCAGTCAATCGGCTCGGTCGGAGAATGACCGCCATGAGCGCTGGGGCGACCATGTCCCCGCCGACGACCAGGCACTCTGGGATTGGCTGGAACAGCTCGACGACGGTACCCGTCTGGACCTGCTGGCGCATTGCGTGAGCTTCGGGATCAATGCCCTCTTCGAGCGGCCGAATCCGCACGCCGCCTCCGGCATCAGCCGCCACGGCCTCGACGTGCGCCTGGCTCAGGCCGATCGACTCGCCGTTGCCACCGGGCTCGATATGGTTGCCGCAGGCTGGAAGCCGACCGTTGGCAACTACCTCGGGCGAGTGACCAAGGGGCGCATTCTCGAAGCCGTGCGCGAAGGCGCCGGCGAGCGGGCCGCGCAGCTTATCGGCCACCTGAAGAAGGGCGACATGGCCAAGGAGGCCGAGCGCCTGTTGGCCGATACCGGCTGGCTACCGGAACCGCTGCGCGTGACTGACGCTTGCGATGAACCCGCCGATCAGGCGGGTGACGGCGACGCATTGCCGGCCTTCCTCTCCGGGGACATCGACGAGGAACAGCTGTCCGCCGCTGAAGAAGAAGACGAAGCCGCAATGATCGCGGCCGAGTGACCTTCCTACAATCGATAGGTCTACCAATTTCATCATGGCCCGGTGCTTCCTTGAAAGCATCGGGCCATTTTTCATGACGCCCCGGGCATCTGCCTAGATGCCTTAATAGGCGGGCGTCTCACGCGACCACTGACCAATGATCGCCAATCAGCCGAGTTCTAGTGAGGCCCATCTGCAATGGAAAGGTCGACCGGCCGTTCGCTGGCATTTGCTTGCCCTCTGGAAACAATTTTTCGATCCTCTAGCGGAACTGCGCCATGAAAGGGGTGAAGTATTCAGAAGACGTGTTCAGACATGTCTCGCCACTCAGTTGAGACAACATCAACCACACTGTTATCTATTCGCAGGATGCCGAGCACCAGCTGCAGGGAGGCTTTAGGTTGCTGCCGCTTCCAGGGGTTCCCGGAAAGCGGCACAGCGTTGACGCGTCGTTCGAACTTAGAGACTGCGGGAAAAGTTCTTGTTTTTGCCCTCTGCTACGAAACATCCAGCGACGTCAACATATCCTGACACAGTGGCCGAAAGCACATTTCTCACCGCACACAGTGTTCTTAACCGCGTTTCCTACGGCCTGCCCCGCATCACCAGCCGCTTTTCCAAGGTTTTCGAACGCCTTTCCTGACTCTCGAATTGCATTGTCCGGAAAGTCGGTAACCGACTTGAATGGTGTCTTGGTGAGTTTCTCGACTTCCTTTTTCGTTTCGTCCGCGACGTGTCCACCTTCCTTGAAAACTCTCTTAATAAAAACGACGACTTCGTTGTTGGAACCAATCTCAACCTGATTCTGGAGAAGGAGCAGCGCATAGGCGTCACTGGGTTCGCAGGGTACATTTGGCGCCGCCGCCAACAACGCGTTCTTCAGCCGAGCCACGTCCGTCTCTTGGTCGTTGGCCGGCTGGGCAGCAGCGGATACGACAGCAACTCCGGCGCGGACCAGCAACCCGTCCTGCTGCACCTCGACCTGGTCAATGCTCCAACGCACCACGACCTGTCTGACGCGGACATAGTCCCTTTTTGCTGCCGGATTGGCAGCATCATCGTCTTCTTTGTTTCCAAGGGAATACACAGTTGGCAAGCTGCTCAGCACGATCGACGGAGCTTGCTGACCGCCGCCGACATTGCGCTTCACTCTGACACCAAATGGCTTCAGCGCAATCCAGGCTTCTTTGATGATATCCTCGCGTGTGGCCGGATTCACATCGACTTGAATTGGCGCGCAGGCAAGCTGGGGCTGCAGCACTACTGCTGTGCCGGCATCCGTTTCTCTTCGCTCGACAGCCAGGGAAACCGGCATTGAGACGCTGGTCTCTCCTATCAGGTCGATATCCTTGCCAATCCCACCACCGACAAAGGCTGTCGACAAATGGATGTTGGTGGAAGCGGTCACTTTCGCGCTAGCGGAAATCGTGGTTTTCAGCCCCGTGCCTGCAACCCATTCGAACTGTGGCGGCTGTATTTGCACCGACCCCGTCAAGAAATCCGGAACTCGAGGGCGCACGGTCAAGCCGATATTACCGAGAAGATCATCCTTGAGAAGGAACGCGTCCCCTATGGTGCCAGTCGCATCGGAGCTACCGATACCGATCGCAAACCGGGTGGCGTTTTCGGGCTTCTTGATCTCCTCGGCGATTTCCATGATCTGGCGATTGGAAATGCGGACCTCGGCGAGGTCGTCCGACCGCTCAAAAGGTCCCAGCTTTGCGTTTACCGTTCGCCGTAGATCATCCACGGTCTTTCTCAGATCGGTTGCCGCTCCAGGCGACGCTGACGGTTCGGGGAGCTGCCGCCCCGTTTGACCGAGAAGCCAAATACCTCGTGAAGTTACCAAGGGAATGTCAGCCTGCAGGGCGCGCTCGAACGTCGGCCCGTTCATTTGCGTCCGTAAATTATATCCGCCGCCCTTGTCGAATTTGGAGTAGCTCTTGCTGTCTGCCTTTGCTTCGATCTTCAAGGGTTCCCGAATCGTCGGAGCGACAAGAGAGAGGGCCTCGCCGAACTTCACGAAGACCCCCGTCGCAATGAGCTCCGATGTGGCCTGGCCGGCGGAGAAAAGCGTGATCGGGTTCCAAGACAGAGCAGGGCTGACGCTGGTGGGCACCACCAGCAACTTCACGACCGGTCTGCCGGTATCAGGATCATTCCTCACAACGGGCATGAAGACCGCGTCGAGCTTCAGTGCGAAATTTGCTGCACCCCACCAGGGCTTCGCCCGATCAGGCTCGTAGCGGACAGATACCGCGACCTTCGGGCGCAATTCGGCTGCGCCAGTCGAAATCGACAGACTTTCAAGCTTGACGACGAATGCCCCGTCGTAGTGCCCTGCCTCGTCTCTGTTGCCTTGCCTTGACACGAACTCCAACCCGACGAGAGCATCGGCCAGCTTCTGCACCGACGCAGTCGGTAGGTAGGCTCTCGTTTCCCAGTCCTGCGGCGTCGGTCCCGCCTGAAGTATCCACGACGTCAAAGAAAGCGAGGATGCCTCGTTCTCCAGCGTCTGATGGATCGAAGTCGGTCGCAAATAAGAGAACCACAGTCCCGCAGCGACCGCGACAACGAACAGCGCGGCTCCGCCAATCCACTTCAGTAACGCGCTCATGGTCTCCCCCAAGTGCCCTATCGCCACAGCATAGACAACTATAACGGGAAGCTAGATCGGTCCTTTGAAATAATCAATTATAGACTTTTGGAGCGCAGAAATTTTCATGCGCTACTTACCCTCGAAACTTATTCCAACTCTTAATTGCTTGGGTAGAAACATAGAGGCTAACGATCGCGAGAATAACGTACAAATAGGTTTGATAGGGTGGGTATATCCAAGGCATATTTTTCGTTACATCGCCGATACAGAAGATGCTGGCCTCACCATTCCCCAGACTAAAATCGTATAGCATTCGGGCTCGGACGAAATCATTGCACGCCGCATTTGCCGGAATGAGGTTTTCAACGAATTGAATCGTGAAGAATGCGGACGCAATCGGCGGCAAAAGCAGCAACGCATAAGCGACACCCTGACTCGGCCGACGGCGGCTGGTTCCCGAAATCTCATCAAGGATGGTATATCGCGCGAGCTCTAAGCTGTTGACTTCATATTTCATCAATAGGGCGATCAGAACCGAGATGATCGGCCCAGCCACAATCAACAAACCCTGGCTGATCTGAACGGTGACACCCATTACGTTCGCGTTTCCGGAAACGGTGTCGCCGCCCATTCGGGTAAGCGCGGCGAGGAAAAGCAACAACAGACATTTGTTTGCTGCCGAGCGCAGGAAACTACTTTCGGATGCCAGATATGCGATCATGAGGTCTCCTTATTTGCTACAATCTAGGGATAAATCTGGATCATCGGTCCGCAGCACTTCTTGAATTTTCGACCGCTTGTACAGAAGCAGGGGGCGTTGGGACCGGTTGTTTTGGCCAGATCGACAAACACCAATCCCAAAGCATTCCGGATTTCCTGGCCCATCGCCGACAGATACGAGCGCTCGAGCGTAAACTGATTGCCGACGGAGTTCGCCTCAATGGCATGATGCAGCTTGTTGGTCGCAGCGATCCAGCCGCCAACCGACGGCAGTTCACCCAGGCTTCTCTTGATATTGATCAGGCGCTTCTGCGTAGCAAAATCATATGGCCGCATCGGATCAGGCAGGAACAGGACCTGCCGCTCGCCATTCACATGGGGTGTGATATCGGTGAGGATGCCATCATGCTCCCACACCGCATGGTGCTCAGCCTCGACAAAAACACGAGGCCACTCCCAGATCAGCCAGCCATAAAGCAGCGTTCCGCCATCGCGCTCCACCTTACTCGCCACGTTGTTAAAGCACTCCGATGGCAGAACGCCAGCATCCTCAGACACAGGCACATAGGCTGGCGTCTGGTCGGGACTGATGCGCTGGCAAAACGCCCGCACTTCGGCGCTGATCGTCCTCGGCGTCGTCGTGAAATTCTTCTTGAAAAGGTCAGTGCTAATCGCGGGCATACCAGCTATCCCCATCAGACGGTCGCGAATGTGCTGATCAGGGTTTGCGAACCACGACGACCGTGATCAGTCCCTCGTCAGAGGCCTTTTGCTTCGCGCGTTCAATGACCTCGTCCAATCTCATGTCAAACGGGCCTGCTCCACCCCAATCGTTCTCGTCACTGAGAAAGAAATAACCCTTGTCCGCAGATGGCATTCCGTCGCGGTGCACATGAACAACAACATGCCGTTCCGTCGGTTTGTCTGCTGGCGCCCAAATAACTGATACCATTCTTACATCTCCTCGAATCGCTGAGTTACTATAGTGCCCCTGCTGCAACTTCGCGATTTCTGAAAACTGTTCATGGCCAACAGATTGCCGGAATTACTGCGCGACGGAGCCATTCAGAGGGAGAGGTCCGCCGGGACGGGATGAGTCCGGGCGGTTCGAGAGAGAGCGCCGGCCGGGCTTATCCGTTCCCGCTCTCTCGAGGATCTCCCAATGACCATCCTGTTGCCCGTGGCCGCCTCGGCCGCGCCCGTCGCTCATGCCTCCGCCATCCTGTCAGCCGCTCACGGCCTGCTCTGCCATCTCGAACGCGGTGAGCGAATAGAGTCACCGCTGCTGCGCGCGGCGATGGAGGACGCATTCTGCGCCTCTGATGCCGCCGGCGCGTGGGATTGGAAGGCTGCCTACGAGGCTTGCGAGGTCGCCACCGTCCTCTTCTTGCGCAAATACGGAAAGACGCTTTTCCGTAAATCCGCGTCTCCGACAGCACGGCTTTCCACGCTGTCGAAAATCGCCGGGCTCCTTCCGACCCACACCCGTCGCTCGGAGGAGAGCCAGGCGCTCCAGCAGTTCTCGACCCCGGTCCCGCTCGGCCTTGCGGTTCTGACAGCCGCGGCAATCTCGCCGAACGACGTTGTGTTGGAACCCTCCGCTGGCACCGGCCTGCTCGCCATCCTGGCGTCCACCGCCGGCGGTTCGCTGATCCTCAACGAACTCGCCGAGGCGCGCGCCGATCTCCTTTCTTCCCTCTTTCCGGCCCTTGCCGTCACCCGCTTCGATGCGGCGCAGATCAACGACCATCTCGACCCTGCCGCCGTCCCCTCCGTCGTGCTGATGAATCCGCCGTTCTCGGCCATGGCCAATGTTTCGGGCCGCGTCGCCGACGCCGGCTTCCGCCATATCGCCTCGGCCTTCAACCGGCTTGCGCCAGGCGGCCGGCTCGTGGCGATCACGGGCGCGAATGTCGGGCCGGACATGCCGGATTGGCGTGACGCCTTCACGCGCCTACAGGAACGCGGCACCATCATCTTCAGCGCGGCGATCGCCGGCTCGGTCTATGCTAAGCACGGCACCACATTCCCGACGCGCCTGACCGTCATCGACAAGGTACCCGCCGCCGATCCGTCCGCGCCGCCCGCATCGATCGGGATGGCGCCCGACGTCGCGACACTGCTCGACTGGATCGCGCGGGGCGTACCGCCGCGTCTCCCGGTAACGCTGCCCACCGCGCCGACGATCCCCATGACCGCGGCCCCGAAAACGGTGCGCGGGTATCTCGCGCGCTCGGCCGCCGTTCGACCCGCGCCCGTGATCGACCCCGAAGGTGTCGAACTTCGCTACAGCACGATCGATTGGATGCCCGCCGATGGCGCGCACCTGACCGACGCGATCTACGAGGAGTACGGATTGCAGTCGATCCGCATTCCGGGCTCGCAGCCGCACCCGACCAAGCTCGTGCAATCCGCCGCCATGGCGAGCGTCGCGCCGCCGAAACCGAGTTATCGGCCCATGCTGCCAGCCGGTATCTTCGGCCTGCTGTCAGACGCCCAGCTTGAGACGGTGATCTACGCCGGAGAGGCGCATAGCGACTATCTCGCCGGGTCGTGGACGGTCGATGAGACCTTCGATCTCGTTAAGGCCGCGCCCGCCGATGCCGTCGGCAGGGTTCGCTTCCGTCGCGGCTTCATGCTCGGCGATGGCACCGGCGCCGGCAAAGGCCGCCAGTCGGCCGGCATCATCCTCGACAACTGGCACCAGGGACGCCGCAAAGCGGTCTGGATCTCGAAGTCCGACAAGCTGATCGAGGACGCGCAGCGCGACTGGGCCGCACTCGGCATGGAGCGCCTCCTGGTCACCCCGCTTTCGCGGTTTCCACAGGGCAAGCCCATCACGCTGTCGGAAGGCGTCCTATTTGCAACCTACGCCACGCTGCGCTCCGACGACCGCGGGAGCAAGGTTTCGCGCGTCCGGCAGATCGTCGAATGGTTGGGCTCCGACTTCGACGGAGTGATCATTTTCGACGAGAGCCATGCTATGGCCAACGCGGCAGGAGGAAAGGGAGAACGGGGCGATGTCTCCGCCTCGCAACAAGGTCGCGCCGGCCTTCGGCTTCAGCACGCCCTTCCGAACGCCCGCGTCGTTTATGTCTCCGCCACCGGAGCGACCACTGTCCACAATCTCGCTTATGCCCAGCGCCTGGGCCTCTGGGGCGGCGATGATTTCCCCTTCGCCACCCGCGCGGAATTCGTCGAGGCGATCGAGGACGGTGGCGTCGCGGCGATGGAGGTGCTGGCCCGCGATCTGCGATCACTGGGGCTTTACACCGCCCGCTCGCTCTCCTACGACGGCGTGGAATACGAGCTGGTCGAGCACGCGCTGACCGATGAACAGCGCCGCATCTACGATGCCTATGCCGGCGCCTTCGCCATCATCCACAATCACCTCGATGCGGCGATGGAGGCCGCCAACATCACCGGCTCGACCGGGACGTTGAACCGGCAGGCGAAGTCCGCCGCTCGCTCGGCGTTCGAATCCGCGAAGCAGCGCTTCTTCGGGCATCTGCTGACCTCGATGAAATCGCCGACCCTGATCCGCTCGATCGAGCACGATCTGGAGGCCGGGCACGCCGCCGTCGTGCAGATCGTCTCGACCGGCGAAGCCCTGATGGAACGGCGCCTGGCCGAGATCCCGACCAAGGAATGGGGTGACGTTCGCGTCGACATCACGCCGCGCGAATACGTGCTCGACTATCTCGCCCACTCCTTCCCGGTGCAGCTCTACGAGCCCTTCACCGACGGCGAAGGCAATCTGTCGTCGCGGCCAGTCTATCGCGATGGCCAGCCGGTCGAGAGCCGTGAGGCCGCCGCACGTCGCGACGAGTTGATCGAGCGCCTCGCATCGCGCCCGCC